>NZ_JBIWJF010000005.1:0-269072 GCF_044764985.1 Kitasatospora sp. NPDC093550 | reverse complement strand
CCCCGGGGGGGCGCCCCGTCCCATCCGTGTTTGGGCGCGGTTAAAACCGGGGGGGTTTTTTTGGCCCCCCCCCCCGGCCCCGGCCGCCCCCCCCCCCCCCGCGGGCCCCCCCGGGGGGGCCCCGGGGGGCGCCCCACTGCGGCAGCCGGTGACTCGGGCCAGAACGGACGAACTCGGAGGTGACACCCGGTCAGCAGCTTGAGACCCGGGAGGCCGAGGAGCGGACTGTCAGCCGCGGCGCCGACGGGACACGATGAGCCCGAGCACGCCGGCCGTCAGCGCCACGGCGCCGACGGACGCGAGCCGTCGGCCGCCCGCCGCCGGCCGTGCGCCCGCCGTCCCGACCGCGTTCCGGCTCCGGCGGGCGGCTCGCCGCACCGTGTCGAGGGTCGCGTGGGTGGCGTGGTCCGCCGCAGGGCTGTGGAGCGCGTGCTCCAGGCGTGCCCCGATGGCGCCCGCGGCGCCGCGGAGCCCGGCGATTCCGGCCCGTGCCGTCTCGCGGGCGTGAGCACGACCGGTCCGTACGGCACCTGCGGTGTTCGTCGTGATGCTGTCGAGTGCGCTCATGGCGGCTGATTCCTTCCGGTTGACGGAGTGTGGGGCTGTGGGGCTGGGGGGGTGGACTACCAGCGGTACCAGCGGCCGCGGCTGCCGGAGGCGCCGGTGCCGCGGGCGATGAAGCCCAGCAGCCAGACGGCGAAGACGGCGACGGCGACCCACCACAGGACCTTGACGGCGAAGCCCGCCCCGAACAGGACCAGGGCCAGCAGGAGTACGAGAAGAAGGGGAACCATGGCGAAGGACCTCCACGTCGGGTGATGGACTTCGGCTTCCCCGACCCCGCCCGGGCATTCCGGCGAGTTTGCGCGGGGTGGCGGCCGACGCGGACTCGGCGCGCTCGTTCGCCCTGAGGTCGGGCATGGCCGGAGGCGCGCGGGGAAGGCGGGGTTACCGCAGTCGTGTCGTAAGCCTTGGAGGCGGGGATGGCCGTGTCGATGGTGTTGCTCCTGGTCCCGCTCGCGCTGGCCATGGTCCTGGCCGCGACCGGCGCGTCGTCCGGGGACCGCCGCCGTTCCGCCCCGCCCGCCGCGGGGCGGAACGGGCGAGGGGTCCGGCGGCCGCGTCACACGCGCCCGCGCGGCTGACCGTCCCCGGGACCGTGCCCCGCAGGCGCGATGGCTCGGCGCCGAACCCGATGGTGACGACGCGGGCGGGTCGGACGTCGCCGGTGCCGTAGGAGCCGCTGTCGCCGGTGAAGAACGTCCGGCCACCTCCCCTCCCGTGTAATCTGTCATCCGAACGACGACACGAAGTCAGTCAGCGGAAGGACGACAGGATGGAACCGCAGGACAGCGCCGCGGCCGGGACGGGCCCCGCGTCGTTCCTGGCCGCCGCCTCCGCCCTGAGCGCGATGGACGCCGCCGCCCGCACCGCCCACCGTGCACCCCGGGACGACACGGGCCGGAACGACCCGCAGCAGGCCCTCGCCGCCCTCATGACGCTGCGCCGCCTGCGCGAGGAGCTCGCCGGCTGGGAGACCGGCCTGATCGAGACCGCCCGCGGCGCCGGTGCCACCTGGGCCGACCTCGCCGAACCGATGGGCGTGCAGAGCCGGCAGGCCGCCGAGCGCCGCTACCTGCGGCTGCGTCCCGACGCCGACGTCGGTACCGAGGCCGGCAGCACCGGTGAGCAGCGGGTCCGGGCGGCCCGCGACCGGCGCGCCGCCGACCGCGCGGTGACCACCTGGGCCCGCGACAACGCCGCCGAGCTGCGCCGCCTCGCCGGACAGATCGGCGCCCTGGACGGCCTCACCACCCAAGCGGCTCCCGCCGTGGCGCGCCTCCTGGCGGCACTGGGCCACCACGACCCCGTCCGGCTGCTCGGCCCGCTCGCCGAAACCCGCCCCCACCTGGCAGCGGACCACCCGCAGATCGCCGACCGCCTCGACCGGCTCGCCGTCCGGACCGACCGGCTGCGCGCCGACAGCGACCGGCGGCGCCGCAGACCGCCGGCCGGGCCGTGACCCGCAGGCCGTGGACCACCGCGGTCCCACCGGGGCGCAGCTGCGGCGCAGCGTGAGCCGACGCCGTGACGGCGCTCGGCGTACCGGAAAGCCCCGGTGGCCCGATCCGATCCCAACCCGTTCCCCACCCCCGAAGGAGACGCCTCCCGTGGCCAGCCCGACCCAGACGCTGGAGTTCCAGGCGGAGACCCGCCAGCTGCTGCAGCTGGTGATCCACTCGATCTACTCGAACAAGGACATCTTCCTGCGCGAGCTGATCTCCAACGCCTCCGACGCCCTGGACAAGCTCCGCCTGGAGTCCCTCACCGACACCGGCCTCGGCGTCGACACGTCCGACCTGCACATCACCCTGGAGACCGACCGGGACGCCCGCACCCTGACCGTGCGGGACAACGGCATCGGCATGACCCGCGAGGACGTCGTCGACCTGATCGGCACCATCGCCAAGTCCGGCACCGCGAGCCTGCTGGCCAAGGTCAAGGAGGCCAAGGACGCGGAGGCGGCGCAGAGCCTGATCGGCCAGTTCGGCGTCGGCTTCTACTCGGCGTTCATGGTCGCCGACAAGGTCACCCTGCACACCCGCCGGGCCGGCACCGAGCAGGGCACCGTGTGGGAGTCCGACGGCGAGGGCAGCTACACGATCGCGGACGCCGACGACCTGCCGGTGGGCACCTCGGTCACGCTGCACCTCAAGCCGGCGGACGGTGAGGACGGGCTGGGCGACTACCTGGCCGGGTGGAAGATCCGCCAGATCGTCAAGCAGTACTCGGACTTCATCCGCTGGCCCATCCGCATGGCCCCCGAACCCGCCGCCACCGCCACCGGCACCGAAGCCGCCACCGAGTCCGGCACCGAGGACGGGGACGCGGGCGGGCGCCGGGGCGAGCCGGAGACGCTGAACTCGATGAAGGCGCTCTGGGCCCGCCCGCGCAGCGAGGTGACGGAGGCCGAGTACAGCGAGTTCTACCAGCAGATCAGCCACGACTGGCAGCCCCCGGCCGAGACCATCCACATGCGCGCCGAGGGCACCTTCGAGTACGAGGCGCTGCTGTTCGTCCCCGCGCACGCCCCCTTCGACCTGTTCTCCCGCGACACCAAGCGCGGGGTGCAGCTGTACGTCAAGCGCGTGTTCATCATGGACGACTGCGACGCGCTGATGCCGAACTACCTGCGGTTCGTCAAGGGCGTCGTCGACGCCCACGACCTGTCGCTGAACGTCTCCCGCGAGATCCTGCAGCACGACCGGCAGATCACCGCCGTTCGCCGGCGCCTCGTCAAGAAGGTCCTCGGCGCGCTCAAGAACATGCAGGCCACCGACACCGAGGCCTACCTCTCGTTCTGGGAGCAGTTCGGCCGTGTCCTCAAGGAAGGCCTGTTCGAGGACCGCGACAACACCGACGCGCTGCTGGAACTGGTCAGCGCCGCCTCGACGAACGACCCGCAGAAGCCGACCACGCTGCGCGAGTACGTCGCGCGGATGAAGGACGGCCAGGACACCATCTACTACCTGACCGGCGAGAACCGGGCGATGGTGGAGAACTCCCCGCACATGGAGGCCTTCACCGCCAAGGGCTACGAGGTGCTGATCCTCACCGACCCCGTCGACGAGATCTGGACCGACCAGGTCCCCGCCTTCGACGGCCACCGCTTCCAGTCCATCGCCAAGGGCCGGGTCGACCTCGACGACGAGACCGACGGAGACGACGGCGACGAGGCCAAGAGCGAGAAGGCCCGGCGCGAGGAGGACTTCGCCGCCCTCCTCCCGTGGCTCCGCACGGTCCTGGCCGAGCACGTCAAGGACGTCCGCCTCTCCACCCGCCTGACCACCTCCGCCGCCTGCCTGGTGGGTGACGCCCACGACCTGACGCCGACGCTGGAGAAGATGTACCGGGCCATGGGCCAGGAACTCCCCGCCGTCAAGCGGATCCTCGAACTCAACCCCACCCACCCCCTGGTCACCGCGCTGCGCCAGGCGCACGGGACGAACGCCGACGACCCGGCACTCGCCGAGATCGCGGAACTCGTCCACGGCAGTGCCCTGCTCGCCGAAGGCGGCGACCTGCCCGACCCGGCCCGCTTCACCCGCCTCCTGACCGACCGCCTCACCCGCACCCTGTAACCGCTCGCGGGCTCCGACCTCCGCCGCGCCGCCTCCCGGGGAGGCGGCGCGGCGATCGTGCGTCACGTCCGGGTGACACCGGGGATCGAGGTTTCCGACGCCGCGCACGGGTCAGAAGGGAGACCATGGGCAGCTATGTGATCACCGTTCCGGGGACAGTGGAGCGACCGCTGGAGGAGTCGGCACGCCGCACCCTGCTCGCGGTCGTGCGCGGCGCGGACCCCGAGCAGGCCGGCGTGGAGGTGCCGGACCTGGACGTCCTGACGCTCGACGAACCGGAGGGGACGTTCGTGCTGCGTCTGGAGGTCGAGGCCGCCGATCGAACCGCCGCCGGCGAGGCGGCGCTGGACCTCGCCCGGCGGGCCTTCGCGGCGGCCGGGTACGAGGAGGGTGCGGTCGGCATCGGGGCTCCGGCGGTCACCGGCATCGACGTCGGCTGATCCGCCGGCCCCGGGTGGTCCAGGCCGTCCGGGAGACGGCGGAGGGGCCCGGTGCGCGTGGTGTGCGCACCGGGCCCCTCGGGGTCCGCCGCCGTGCGGCCGACTCGGCTCATGGCCTGGTCATCGGTCGTGGGGCGGCCGGGTCGAGCGGTGGATCGCCGGGGTGCGGCCGATCCGCTGCCGTGCCCGGTCAGTAGTTGTGGTGGACCTGCCAGTAGGCCCAGGCGGCGTTCGGGCTGCCGTAGCGGCCGTTCATGTAGTCGTAGGCCCACTTGATCTGGGTGGCGGCGTTCGTCTTCCAGTCGGCGCCGGCGGAGGCCATCTTGTTGCCCGGCAGGGCCTGGCCCAGGCCGTAGGCGCCCGAGGACGGGTTGGTCGCGGTGACGTTCCAGCCGCTCTCGTGGGAGATGATCTGGTTGAAGGAGGCGAGCTGGTCGGCGGGGACGATGCTCGCGGCCAGGGCCTGGGGGGTGGTGGCCGAGGCGGCGGTCGGGACGACCGCGGCACCGACGGCGACGATGCCGAGGGCACCGGTGAGCAGGGCGGCGGACTTGCGCATGCGGGTGGAGATCACGGGCATGGGGGAGTTCGACCTCAATCGTGGGGGTGCCTCGTCCCGCGGCTCGGCGGGCCCGGACGGGCCCGTGGGCGGGGTCGGCACCGGGGCGGTCACGAGCGGTGACCACCGGACGGGAGTTGCGGAAGTGGATCGCACCACCGCCGCAGCTGGCGACTGAGCCATTGTTAGCGGGGCCGGGGGCCGGCTCCAAGGGGTGCCTGGTACGACGCGGCGTCGTAGCACGGCGGGCGAACGCGCTCGTCGAGGACGGCTCGCTACCCCACGCCCGGACGCCCAAACCTGGATGAATCCGGACTTTTTCTACGCTCGGCAGGCGTGTGAGCTGCGACAACGCCGGAGGTTCGACGGACGGTCCGGGGGCGCGCCCGCGACGACGGCCGACCGGGCTGCCGCGACGGGCCTGCCCGAGGAGCGTTCCACTAGGAAGGGTAGGAGGCGCGCGTTGCCCGTGACGACCGTCACGGGCAACCCCTGTCCGGCGGCCTCCGGGAGGCGATCCAGCTCACACCGGTGTGACGCTCGGTAGTCGTCCGATGGCGCGGCCGGAGTCGGCACGGCCACGGTGGCCGCCCGGTTCGTCGCCATCGAGACCCGGCCGCCCTGCGCGTCTGCCGGAGGCCCCCGACCCGGGCCCGGCGCGGTCAGAGCGCCGGGAACGCGGGGAAGGCGCAGGTGGGCGCCCTGCCCGGACCGTCGGTGGTGGTCAGGGTGACGTCCGGGCCGGCCGGGTGGAGGTTGACGCCGCCGGCGGTGATGCGGGCGTGGGCGGCGGTCACGGCGGTGGCATCGAGGGCGACGCGGCGCAGCACCAGTTCGAGCGGGTGGGCCGTGTCGAGTCCGACCAGGGTTGACCTGGCGCCCTTGGGGGAGTGGGTGGCGGTGAGGCCGTCGACCGTGATGCCGGTGAACCACGGGGTGCCGGAGCCGCTGTCGGCGGAGTAGTGGGTGTCGAGGACGAGTGGGGCGCGGACGGCGTCCAGGCAGGTGCGGAGGTAGGTGACGTCGGCGACCCGGCCGCCGTTCGCGGGCGAGCTCTTGATGCGAATGCCGGTGCTGGAGCCGCTGGTGTCGCCTAGGGCGTCGGTGCCGGTGAGGGTGTTGTCGCGGAACAGGACGTCGGTCACGCCGCTGGTGGTCTCGCTGCCGACGGAGATGCCGTGCGTCCCGTAGAAGTGGTTGTTCGACACGGTGATGTTGCGGCTGGGCTTGTTGCCGCCCTTGATGGCGATGCCGTCGTCGCCGTCCATGATGAAGGAGTCGGTGATGGTGACGTTGGTCGCGCCGGCGGGGTCGATGCCGTCGGTGTTGCGGGCGGTGGCGGGGGTCTTGATGCGGACGCCCCACGCGGTGAAGCCGTTGCCGCCGTTGTAGACGACGTGGAAGTTGGGGGAGTCGAGCAGGTCGACGTGGTAGAGGGTGAAGTTGTCGGAGTCGTCGGCCTGGATCAGGCGGGGGTTGTTCTGGTGGGAGCCGGACCTCTGGGCGTCTGTGGCCAGCTGCCACCAGGTGGTGGTGGTGCCGAGCACGGTCTGGTCGCCGCGGCCGTCGACGCGGCCCTGACGGCCGTCGGCGGCGCGGACGGCCTCGACGCCGGCGTTGGCGCCGGCGACGCCGATCAGTGGTTTGCAGCCGCCGCCCGAGGAGGCGAGCGTGCCGCAACGCGGCTTGCCGCTGACCTGGTAGTCGGCGGGGTTGCGTGAGCCGTAGAGCGTCACGTCGCTGTCCAGGAGCAGGACTTCGCCCTGATGGATCGTCAGTGGACCGCTGAGGAAGGCGTTGTGGGCGGGGTCGGCAGCGTGCAGGCGGACGGCCACGGTCTGCTGTCCGGTCTGGGTGCAGGTGTCGAGCGCGTGTTGGATGCGGACCGTGTCCGGTGGCGTGGTCTCGCCGCCCTGGTCGGTGGTGCGGGCGGGCATGGACCGGGTGGCCGGCACGGTGGCGCAGACGGCGGCGGGCGGGGCGGGCTCGGTGACGTGGCGGGTGTCGCCGGTCGCCGTCCCGGCGGGCGTGGCGGAGGCGGCTGGGGCGGCGACGGTCGGTGTGCGGGGCGCCGGGGTCGGCGCGGCGTGGGCGACCAGCGGAACCGAGACGCCGAGGACGGCGAGGGCTCCGGCGACGGCGAGCGCGCGGCGGGTCGCCTGGCGCCGGCGGTGCGTGCGACGGTCGGGTTCTGGCACGGCTGTGTCCTCCTGGCGCGGCGGCCTGCGGACGGCAGGCCGGGTCGCCCACCAGTTGCCGCCGTGGGACCGGAAGGTTGCCGCCGGGAACCGCCCGGTGCCGGAAGGCCGAAGACCGGGAGCGGTCAACGCGCCTGGTCGGCCCTCCAGGGCATCGTCACGAGCCCGCCCCTGGACATCGCCTGGTCGGGGGCGGGGCTCCGGACGGCCTGCCGGGTCGTCGTCAGCCGAGGCCGCGGGCGTCCTGCTTCAGCGCGGTGTCCACGGTCAGCGCGGTCGCCACGACGAGGCTGAGCAGCGGGTCGGGGAGCGGGCGGTGGATCTGGAGCACGTAGTTGTCGGCCGTGGTGAACATCGTCTTCGCCAGGCCCTCCCAGGTCTTGGTGATCCGGGCGATCTCGGTGTCCGTCGCGTCGACGATGGAGAAGTTCCAGGCCCGCCAGTTCTCGGCCTTGACGGCGCCGATCTTCTGACCGCCGACTTCCAGCGCAAAATTGATCTTCCCGATGGCGTTCTGCTGGATGATCTGGCCGACCTCCTGGCCGTCCGGACGCTGCACGATCACCCGCGACTTGATGATCTTCGCCGGGCGGGTCAGCAGCAGCACCGGGGTGCCGTGCGCGTCGCGGATCTCCAGCTTGTGGGTCAGGTACTGGTCGATGGAGGAGAGCAGGCGCAGCAGCTTGCGCAGCGTGCTCTGGCCGACCTGGACCACCGATCCCAGGGTGGCGCCCTGCTGGTCGAAGACCGAGTACTCGTTGGTCAGCTCGATCAGCTTGGCCTTCTGGTTCACCACCAGGACCGGCTCGGAGAAGAGGGTGCCGCCGCCGCCGTAGACCGGTCCGACGCCCGCCTGGTGCTGCACCTGGTGCTGCACCTTGGCGGGGTTTCCGGCCGGAGCGGCCGGCTGCCCGGGGAAGCCGGGAGTGTTCGTGTTCTGGGACATGGCGGGCAGGCTAGGCCCAAGACCCGGTCGGCAGCCAGACCGTTTTCCACGGCGCCCCCGCCCGTTCGGGACGCCGCGTCGCGAATGTGGCCTGCAGGTATGGGTTTTGCAAAGGAAGGCTGATGGGCGGTCAAGTGGGCGGATGTGCTCGATGTCACATCCGCCGCGCTCGGCGAGCGGAGGCCCCGCGGTCGTGGCCGCCGGGGCGGCGCCGACGGTCATCCGTGGTCCCCCTGTTCGTCCCCCACGGACGAGCAGCCGGACCGTGCACCTGCGGGTCCTCCCGCCAGACACCGGTAGTGGCTTCCGAAGTGCACCAGCGGATCGGCGGTGCCGTTCCGGTCGCACCAGACGGGCTGCCCCAGTACGAGCAGGTGGTCGGCGGCGGAGACGGTGCGCTCGACCCGGCACACCAGGGCCGCCATCGCCCCGTCGATCACCGGGACGCCCCGGACCAGCCGGTGGCCGATCCCGGCGAACCGCTGTTCGGCCGGCGCGGTGGCGAACCGGTCGGCCAGGTCCCGGTGATGGCGGCCGAGCAGGTTGATGCCGAAGGCGCCCTGGCCGGTGACAGCGGCCAGGGTGCGGCTGCTCCGGTTCAGCGACACCAGCACGAGCGGCGGGCTGAGCGAGACCGAGGTGAAGGAGCTGGCCGTGCAACCGGTCGGCCGGCCCTGGGCCGTGGCGGTGACCAGGGCGACCCCCGTGGCCCAGCGGCGCATGACGCTCCGCAGGGCCGGTCCGGTGACGGCCGGGCTCTCCGGCCGGGGTGTCACCGGAGCCGTCACGGTGCCAGGATCCGGCCGGGCCGTCACGCCGCCCTCACCGGATCCGCGACCCCGTTGGGCGAGCTCGCAGCCGACTCGGCCGCCGCCAGGTCGGCCTGGTGGGCCGTCGGATCGCCCAGGGCGAGGTGGCACTCGGCGCGCCGTCGCAACAGGTCGGCCCGGTCGGCACCGGGCAGCAGCAGTGCGGCGGTGTAGTCGCGGCGGGCCGACTCCCAGTCACCGGTGCTCTGGTGGACGTAGCCACGGTTGTAGAGCAGGTCCGGATCGTCGGCCTCGATCGCCAGCGCCCGGGTGAGATCCGCGACGGCGGTGCGGTGGTCGCCCCTCTCCAGGAGCAGGGCCGCGCGGTTGGCCAGCGCGCTCACCAGGTCCGGCTCGGCGGTCAGTGCCAGGTCGAAGTCGCGCAGCGCCGCCTGGTCGGCGCCTGCGTCCAGCGCCAGCAGCCCCCGGGCGCACAGCAGGCGGGCGTCGCCCGGGTGGTGGCGCAGCCCCTCCTCGACCTGGGCCAGCGAGCCCGCCGCGTCGCCCTGCTCCCGCAGCAGGCTGGCGAGGTTGATCCGGGCGTCCAACTCCTCGGGTTCCAGCTCGAGTACGTACCCCAGGTCCGCGATCGCGCCGGCCGGGTCGCCCAGTTCCAGGAGCAGGTCGGCCCGGTTGTAGTGCATCTCCCAGAACGGCGCGGCGAAGGTGATCGACTCGCTGTAGTCGGCCAACGCGCCGGGCAGGTCGCCCATCCGGCGCCGCAGGTCGGCCCGGTCGAAGTAGTAGTCCGGGTAGTTGGGATCCAGCTCGATGACGGTGTCGATGTCGGCCAGCGCCTCCTCCAGCCGGCCGAGCGCCGTGTACACCCGGCCCCGGTTGTGCACCAGCACGGAGCGGTGCAACCGGTGCTTCTCGGCGGGGAGTTCGCGATCGATGTCGGCCAGACCGGTGCTGACCAGGCGCAGCGCCTCGGTCGGGTTGCCCAGGTTCAGCTCCACCAGGGCCAGGCCGTTGCGGTTGAAGACCGACTGGAAGACGCGCTGGTCGTGGTCCGGCAGCAGGGAGGCCATCGCGAGCACGTTGTGCAGGTGGGCCTTGGCCAGCTGGTGGTCCCTGTGCGCGGCCGGGTAGTAGCGCGTGTAGAGCATGGCGAGGGCGTAGCCGGAGAAGATGTGCAGCATCGGCTGGTCGAACATGGCGCGCAGCTCGATGTAGCGCCGTTCGGCCTCCTCCGGCCGGCCGAGGATCGCCAGGGCGGTGGTGACCTTGGTGCCCAGCAACCAGTACTTCCGGGGCTCCTCGGCCGGGTCCATCAGGGCCGTGCCACGTCCGGCCACGTCGAGCAGCGCGTGGTAGAAGCCCATCGAGACCAGGTACTCGGCGGCGTCGAGGAACGCGTCGGCGGCCGCTTCCCGGTCGCTGCCGTGCTCCAGGTGGTAGGGGATCGCCCCGAGGTGCAGGGTCCAGTCTCCGCTGCGGCGCAGCTCGGCCGCCCGCCGGTCGTGCAGTCGGGCCCGCTCGGCGGCGTCGAGGCGGAGGTAGGCGGCTTGTTCGGCGGGGTCGTGGGAGGTGCCGTCGGACTCGACGTAGGCCAGGGCCGACTCGTGAGGCTCCGTCAGCTTCTCTTGTCCGTCGTGATGGTGGGCGATGGTGCGGGTGGCACGGGCGGCGAGAGTCGTGGTGAGTTCGGGGATCAGGTCGGCGCCGCCGGTGTGCACGGTGACCGTCACCAGGTCCGGCCGGGCCCGGCGCAGCAGGATGGCGAGGAACTCCTGGTCGGTGTGATCGGCCTCGTCGACCCGGTCGAAGCGCAGGGCCAGCGCGTGGCCGCGCTCGCGGGCGTGGCCGTGCAGGAACTCGATGATGCCGTGGGCGAGACGGCGGGTGCGCTTCGCCGGGTAGAGGCGGGTGCGCTCGTTGGGCACGGCCAGCGAGGTGAGGGTCTGCGGTCCGGCGCCGATCAGGTCCTTGAGTTCCGGAGCGGCGGACAGGATTTCGACGGCGTGGTGCGCCACGAGCTCCGGGTGGGCCCGGTGCGCGTCCGGTACCAGCGCGCGCAGCAGGGTGCCCAGACCGGTGTACGGTCCGCGCAGCCGCCGGTGGCAGTCGGCTCGTGCGTCGTACCGGTCGTCGTACCGGTCGTCGTGCCGGTCGTCGTGCGCGGTGTCTGCGGGCTGGAGGCGCCAGGTGTGGGAGGTCACGGGTTTCCTTTCGTGAGGGTGCGGGCCGGTCACCCGGCGGCGCGGCGTTGCCTGCGGCCGACCAGCAGGGGCAGCACGACGACCTGGACGACGATGACGAGCAGGGCGACGGCGGCATCCCAGAGCCGGCTGTCGCCCAGCGAGCGGTGCGCGATGCCGTCGGCGAGTCGCTGGGCGAACGTCACGGCCGGCAGGACGACGGTGAACACGGCGGCGACCAGCAGGACGGCGGTGCCGATCGCGGTCAGCAGGGCGTACCAGGGGGCCAGCGCCCGCTCCCGCGCCGACCAGCGGTCCTCCGCCCAGCCGCCCCGGCCCAGACGGTGGCGCAGATAGGCCGAACCCACCTCGTGCAGGTCGGCGCAGCCCAGCGCCGTGGCGAGGACGTAGTAGAGGTCGGTGCGCAGGAAGATCAGGAACTGCCAGGCCAGTCGGGGCAGGATCAGGTACGCCACGGCGAGGGCGAACCGCCCGGCCCAGGACGGTCCGGTCGCGAGGTCGGCCGCCGCCGCGAGGGTGAGCGCGCCGAAGAGCACGACCTCGCCGAGCATCCCGGCCAGGAAGGGCAGGTAGCGCTGCGCGGGCCGCACACCGAAGAGCGCGTCGAGCCGGGTCTCGAAGACCACGAAGTAGAGCCGTCGTCCGATGCCCAGGCCGGTGGGCAGGCCGAGCCGGCGGCCGGCCAGGACGTGCCAGCCCTCGTGCCAGAGCATGAGCGGCAGCTGCAGCGCGGCGAGGGCCACCTCCACCGCGACCAGGGACGGGACGAAGAACACGTTCCGGGTGTGCGGCTGCAGTCGGGGCTCGTGGACCATCGCCGCGATCGCCAGTGCGGTGATCAGCGCGTAGCAGCTCCAGCCGAGCGGCGAGAACATGGCACGTCCCACGGCCCGGAGGCGTACGGGCACGGGCTCGGCGGCGGCGCCGGGCTCGTGGACGAAGCCGAGCTCGCGCATGGTCTCGACGAAGTCGGCCAGGTCGACCGGCTCCCCGTAGGTCGCGTCGTACCAGGCGGCGGCCTCGGCGAGCGGCATGCCGTCGGCCAGGCGTCGCAGCAGCGCCGCGCCGTCCTCCGGGAGCAGCGCGAAGGACCCGGTGTCGGGCCGGCCCACCCGCGTGCCGTCGCGTTCGGTGACGAAGGTGAGCGGATGGAACGCGAGGTCGGCGGTCGCCATGGGTCTCTCCCTCGGAGGGGTGCGGGCCTCTCGGACGGGTGCGGCCCGATCGGGCGGGCGGGTGCGGCGGGACGAACCGGGCCTGCGTGCTGTGCGCACGCAGGCCCGGGGGTGTCACCGGGTCAGCAGACCACGAGGACGTACGACGCCGGCGAGGTGAGCTTGATGGAACCGGTCTTGCGCACAGTGATCTTCTTCATGGTTCGACTCCCTTGATGGAGAGGTGGGTTGGCGCCGGCCGCCCTGGTGGCGGATCGGCGGGTCCGACGATGGCACGGCGCCCGGCGGGCGGACATGGGTAGTCGGTCCCCGTCTTCCCGCCGTCAGCCGGGACGGAAAACGGGGGTCCGATCCCCATACCGGGGCGGCCGGGTTCGGACACCATCCATGCCATGCGAAATGACGCCCTCTCCGTGATCGCCTGCGGCTCGATCGCGGCCAAGGACCTGCCGAACTACCTCGTCTTCCTCCGCCAGGAGATCGACCTGCCGTTACGGGTCCTGCTGACCGCGAGCGCCGAGCGCTTCGTCCGGCCCCAGGTCCTGGCCTGGCACGCGGACGAGGTGTACGTCGCCGACGACCCGACCCTCAACCCCACCGAGTTCGCGCACCGCTCGCTCGGCCTGGTGGTGCTGCCCGCCACCGCCAACACCCTGGCTGCGGCGGCACTCGGGCTGGCCGCCACGGCGGCCCAGACGGTCCTGCTGGCCCACGAGCGGCCCGCCCTGTTCTTCCCGAACATGAACGGCTCGATGTGGCGCAAGCCCGCGACCCGACGTCACGTCAGTGCGCTGCGCGCCGACGGCCACACCGTGGTCGAGCCGACCGAGCGCGAGATGTTCCTGCTGTGGCAGAAGGAGAACGGCGTCGGGCCTGCCATGCCGATGCCCGACGAGGCCGCCGAGACGGTCGTGAAGTGGCTGGAGGAGGCCCTCAACGGCGACGACGAGTCGGCATAGGGTGCGCCTTGATCGGATCAGCCGACCGGAGGGGATCACGGTGACGGAACCGCGCGTGGACCGGCTCAGTGGATCCCGGCTCAGTGGACTCGTCGGACGCGAGGACGAACTCGCCCTGCTGGACCGCGCACTGCAGGACGCGCGGACGTCGCGGGGCGGCACGGTGTTCGTGACCGGAGAGCCGGGGATCGGGAAGACCAGACTGGCCGGCGAGGCGATCACGCTGGCCCGGGAGGCCGGGATGACCGTGCTCAAGGGCCGCTGCGTCGGCACCGGCCCGGCCGTGCCGTACCGGTCGCTCACCGAGGCACTGCTGTCGCTCGCCCGGGCCGGTGGCGCGCCGCCCGTCGACGCGCTCGGACCGTACCTGCCCGTGCTGGGCCGTCTGGTGCCCGAGTGGGCGCGGGGGGACGCCGCCTGCGACCGGTCGCCGATCGTACTGGCCGAGGCCGTGCTCCGGCTGGCCGCCGCCTGCGGCCGGGAGCGCGGCTGCCTGCTCGTCGTCGACGACCTGCACGACGCGGACCTCGAGACGCTGGCGGTCCTGGAGTACCTGGCGGCCAACCTGGCCCTGCTGCCGGTCGCCGTCGTCGCCACCCTGCGGGACACGCCGAGTGCCGCCCACTCGCTCGCGGACACGCTGGCCCAGCGCGGTGAAGCCGGCCTGGTGAGACTCGGCAGGCTCGGTGCCGCCCAGGTGCACGCGCTGACCGCGAGCTGTCTCGGCTGCCCGCCGGACGAACTGCCGGTGCCGGTGTCCGACCGGGTGCGCGCCGACAGCAGCGGAATCCCGTTCACCGCCGCCGAGTTGATCCGCGGCATGCGCGCCGAGGGCCGACTCGTCCGCGCCGAGGGCCGCTGGCGGCTGGTCGGCACGAGCCGCGCGGCCATCCCGTTCACCCTGGTCCGGGCGGTCGAGCAGCGGGCGGAGCGGCTCGGACCGCAGACGCTGCGGCTGCTGTCGGCCGCCGCCGTGCTGGGCCGCAGCTTCCCGCTGTCGGTGGCGCGGCGCTGCGCCGCGCCGGACGACCACGAGCCCGCCGCCTCCCTGCGCGCCGCCGTCGTCGACGGCCTGCTGGTACCGGACGACGAGCGTGGGCCCGACTGGTACGCCTTCGAGCATCCGCTGACCCAGGAGGCGTTGCTCGACCGGCTCACACCGGCCGACCGGGCCGAGCTCGCCGCCCGGGCCGTGGCAGCCGTGATCGAGCTCGACCCGAGCCTGCCCGGCACCTGGTGCCTGCTGGCCGCGCGGCTGCACGGGCAGGCGGGGGACCGCCGGACCGCCGCCGTCCGCTACCTGGAGGTGGCCCGCCGTGCCCTGGCCGGCCACGGGCCCGGAACGGCGATCGCGGTGCTGCACGAAGCCCGGTCGGCCCTGGGGCCCGGCGACGGATCGGACATCCACCTGTCCGACGACGCCGTACCGGCGGGCGTGCGACGGGAGTTGCTGGAGACCCTGCTGCTCGCCCTGGCGGACGACGGCCGGCTCGACCGGGCCACCGAGGTGGCGCGGCAACTGCGCCGGGCCGACGTCGAGGCCGATCCGGGACGCCGGGTCGAGCTGCACGTGCGGCTGGCCTGGGCGGCGCAGGTGGCCGGGCAGTGGGACGTGGGACTGGAACAGGTCCGCGCGGCCCGGGAGCTGCTGCCCGAGGGGGCGGGCGCGCGGGACACCGCGGGCATCGACGTGGTCGAGGCCTACCTGGTGGTGTCGACGGCGGAGCAGGGGCGGATCGGCCGCAGCGAGTACCTGGCCCGGCGGGCGATCGAGGGCGCGGAACAGCGCGGGGACCCCGCACTGGCCTGCCAGGCCTGGTACGCGATGGGTTTCGCGACCCGCGGGCGCTCCCTGGCCGAATCCGACCGGTGCTTCCGCCGCACGCTGCGGATGGCCGCCGAGAGCCGCCAGGTGAGCTGGCACAACCACGGGCTGATCGGCCTGGGCAGCAACGCCTGGCTCGCCGAGGCCGACCTGGACGGGCTGCACCACGCCCACCAGGAGGCGATGCGAACCGGTTGCGTGAGCCTGGCGCACAACGTCGGGGCGACGCTGGCGCTCGACGCGGTGCTGCGAGCCGACTTCGACCGGGCCGCGGCCCTGCTGGAGGGCTCCAGGGCCGAGACCGAGCGGCTGCAGTTGCACTCGGTGACCCGGTACGCCCTGATGGTGGGTGCGGTGGCCGCAGCCCACCGGGCCCGCCGACCCCAACTGCGGGCGGCGCTCGCCCGGTTCCGGGCCGGCGGGGGGAACGAGTCGCGGGAGGCACCGCTCGTGCTCGGCCTGGCTGAGCTGTTCTGCGCGCTGCTGGAGGAGGACCACGAGCAGGCGGCGGAGCTGGCTGCGCGGCTGGCCGCCGCCGTGCCGCCCGACGAGGAGAACTACTTCCACCTCGCCGGCAGCCACGGACTGGTCCTGCTGCTGTCCGTGCTGGCCGGCCGGGCCGACTGGGCGGAGGTCGAACGGATCAGCGCGAGCCAGGCGGGCCGGATGCGCTGGAACCGGCAGTTCGTCGGCTTGGCCCGGGCGGTCCTGTACGGCCGGGACGGTCGCCCGGCCGAGGCGGTGGCGGCCTGCCGCGCCGCGCAGGCCGACGCGGTGGTCTTCCCGACGGCTCGTCACCTCGGCCTGCGTCTGGTCGCCGACGCCGCGGTCACCGACGGATGGGGGGCGGTCCGGGACTGGTTGACCGAGGCCGAGACGTACTTCCACCACGCGGGCGCCGACGCCGTCGCCGCCGCGTGCCGCTCCCGGCTGCGTTCCCTGGGCGCTCCGGTCGGGCAGCGCCGCACCGGCACGGATCGGATTCCGGCCGAACTCGTCGCGCTCGGCGTCACCCTGCGCGAGTACGACGTCTTCTGCCTGCTGGTCGAGCGCGTCGGCAACAAGGCCGTGGCCGCCCGCCTGCAGATCTCCCCCCGGACGGTCGAGAAGCACATCGCCAGTCTGATCGGCAAGACCGGCTCGGCCACCCGCGCCCAGCTGTGCGACTTCGTGGCGGACTTCCTCGCCGCACGGTAGGCCTGCCGGGAATTTGTGAACCACCCTTTCACGAGGGGGTGATGGTGTGTCAGAGTCGTGGAGTGACAGTGCAGGCGACTCCGTCGGTTCCGGTGCCCGCGGCATCCGGCGCCTGGTGGCTGCCCGCCCTGTCGCCGGCCGAGCGCGAGGCCCTGCCGCCCGGACGAACGCCACGCTGGGCCGCGTGGGTGGAACAGGCGCTGCGCCTCGCCGAGTCGGCGCGCGGCGGGCGGATCCGCTCACTCCCCGGGACTGACCCCGAGGGCCTCCTGCTGCATCCGCTGCGGCCGTTCCTACGGACCACCTCCCGCCACTTCACGGCGGTGAACCCTGCCTCGGCGGAGCGGCGAGTGGTGTGGGCCGGTGCACAGCGTCACCTGGCCGACGGCCTGGTGCGGCTGGCCGGACGCACCCTGGTGCAGGAGCTGGGGCACGCGCGCCGGGCCGGAACCCTGACCGGGCAGGACGGCCGGGAGCGGTTCGACGCGTTTCTGCGCGCGGTCGCCGCCGGGCCCGCCCTGGGCGCGGTGCTGCACCGCCACCCCGTGCTGGCCCGGCTGCTGGCCGAACGGTGCATGCGCACCGTGGCCGCAGCCACCGAACTGCTGGAGCGGCTCCACGCGGACCGGGAGCAGCTCGCCGCCGCCCTGCTCGACGGCGAGTCCGGTCGGTTGACCCGGGTCCGCTTCGGGCTGGGGGACCCGCATGCGGCGGGCCGGTCCGTCGCCGTGCTGGAGTTCGCCGGCGGGCGGCGCCTGGTGTACAAGCCGCGCCCGCTCGGTCTGCACGCCCGGTGGAACGAACTGCTCGCGTGGTTCGGCGGACGCCGACCCCGACTGGCGGCGCGGGCCGTCCGGTTGCTGCCGCGGGCGGGGTACGGCTGGGCCGAGTACGTCGCGCCGCTGCCGTGCCGCTCCCACGCCGACGTCGGGCGGTTCTACGAGCGGCTCGGCGCCCAGCTCGCGCTGCTGCACGCGGTGAACGCGGTCGACATCCATGCCGAGAACCTCATCGCCGCGCGCGACCAGCCGGTCGTGGTGGACGTGGAGACGCTGTTCCACCCGTGCTGGGTGCCCGTCACCGACGGCGGCGCCGATCCGGCCGCCCGAGCGCTCGCCGAGTCCGTGCAGCGGACCATGGTGCTGCCGAACCCGCGCTTCGGCGACGTCGGTTCCCTCGACCTCTCGGCACTCGGCGGCCAGGCCGACCAGTGGACGCCGGACCCGGTGCCCGGGTGGGCGGACGCGGGCACCGACCTGATGCGGCTGGTCCGCCGCCCGGCCCGCTGGCCGGGTGCCGACAACCGCCCGATGCTGGCCGGGAGACCCGCCGATCCGGCCGAACAGCTCGACCGGCTGCTGGACGGATTCCGCGCCGGCTACCGGGCGATCGCCGCACATGCCGATGAACTGCTCGGTGAGCAGGGGCTGTTGTCCCGATTCGCCGGCGAGACGGTGCGCCTGGTCGCGCGGCCCAGTCAGAGCTATGCGACGCTGCTCGCCGAGGCGACCGAACCGGAGCTGCTGTGCGACCGCTCCGGTCGGGAACGGGCCTTCGCCGCACTGTACGACGAGACCGGCTACCCGCACCTGCGCGCGCTGGCGCCCCACGAACTCACCGACCTGCTCGCCGGCGACATCCCGCTCTTCACCACGACCCCCGCCACCCGCACCCTGCGGACCTGGGACGGCCGTGAACTCCCCCTCATGCTCGACGAATCCGGGCTGACGGCCGCCACCAGGACGATCCGGGGGATGTCGGAGAGCGACCTCGACCGGCAGGCATGGCTGATCCGCGCCTCCCTGGCCGCCGTTCGCCGCTCTCCGGGGCGCCATGCTCCGGGGCCGCAAGCTCCGGGCCGGCATGCTCCGGGGCGGCCCGCTGCCGCATCCGAGGACGCCGACGACCGAGACCTCGGGGCCCAGGCGCTGGAGCTCGCAGAAGGGATCGGGGAGGACCTGCTCGCCCGGGCTTGTCGGGGCGGGGGCCGGGTGAACTGGCTCGGACTGCAGGAGGCCGGGCCAGGACAGTGGGCGGTGTTGCCGATGGGCATGGCGCTCGGCGACGGCTACACCGGCCCGGCGCTGTTCCTCGCCGAACTGGGCCGGCTCACCGGGGCGGTCCGCTATCAGGAGGCCGCCGACCAGGCCGTCCGCGTCCTCCCCCGGCTCCTGGGGCTCCTGGCCGAGCACCCCGAACTCGCGCGTGCCGTGGGGCCGGGCGGCTTCTCCGGGCTCGGCGGCATCAGCTACGCCACCGCCCGGCTCGCCGCCCTGCTGGACTCCCGGGAGCTGAGCGCCGCCCTGCCCGCGGGCCTCGCCGCACTCCACACGGCCGCCGTCGACCCGGCAGCCCCCACGGACGTCGCCGACGGCCTGGCCGGTGCCCTGCTCGCGGCCGAGGCCGTGCACGCCCAGACGCGGCTGCCGGCAGCCGCCGAACTCGCCCACACCGTCCGGACCTTGGCGGGCCACCGGCCCCGTCCCGAGCGGTCCGGGTTCCTCCACGGCCGCGAGGGCGTCGCCTGGGCCCTGCGGGAGCGGGCGGCGGTGGACCCGGCGGACCCCGACGGCCCCGGCCGGCCGACGCCGGACCACTCGCTCCGCCACGGCGAACTCGGCTTGCTGGAACCACTGGTGGAGCTGGTGCCGACGGATGCCGGCCGGCACCGTACGGCCGCTCGACTGGTGCGGTCCGTCCACCGGCACGGCGCCCGTTGCGGCACCCCCGGCGAGGTGCCCACCCCCGGCCTGCTGACCGGACTGGCCGGCATCGGCTACGGCCTGCTGCGGCTCGGCTTCGGCCCCAGGATCCCCTCGGTGCTGCTGTTGCGACCAGCAGCGGCACCGAGGCCCGTCGAACGAGAGGGAGGGCATCACCATGATGGACGGCGATCTGCTCGACAGAGTGGGCAACGAGCTGCAGGAGACCGGCGAGCGTCGCACGGAGGCTGACCACGCGGGCCGCCGGGCCCGGCTGCGGGTGGCGATCCTCGCCGGCCGGACCGTCGGCTCGGCCGGCGTGGTCGTCCTGGGCCAGGCGGAGCCGAACACCAGCACCGTCGCGAGCATCGTCATCTGAGACGGCGTCCTTGTCCGTGACGGGGGGTGGGGCCGCCCTCGGCCGGCCCCACCCCCCGGCGGGCCACCCGACCGGCTCTCCTCCACCGCGCCCACCCACCACCACTCCGTCGCCCTTGGCGCTGCTCGCGAGGCGCATCCGCTCCAGAGCAACCAAAGGTTGCGCATTGCGGGGGAGCGGCCTAGGGTTACATGCAACCAAAGGTTGCGAGAGGAGGAGAGCGGGATGGAGTACGGCAGCATCGAGCGGGAGATCCGCGTCGAGGCCACGCCCGAGGTGGTCTACGAGGTCATCAGCACGCCCGAGCACCTGCAGGAGTGGTGGCCGGACGAGGCGGACCTCAAGCCGGTCCCGGGAGCCACCGGGTCCATCTCGTTCGGTGCGGGGACACCGGACGAGAAGGTCGTGCCACTGACGGTGGTGGAGGCCGACCCGCCCCGGCGGTTCAGCTTCCGCTGGGCCCACGGCGAGGGCGAGGCGGCGACGCCGGTCAGCTCGTTCCTGGTGACCTTCGACCTGGTCCCGTCGGACGGCGGCACGCTGCTGCGGTTCACCGAGACGGGCTTCCGGGAGAAGGGCTGGGAGGCGGCCGTCCTGGAGGAGGCGTACCAGGACCACGTCCGCGGCTGGGACCACTTCCTGCCCCGGCTCGTCGCGTACGCCGCCCGGGTCGGGACGCGGCCGTGAGCGTGGTCGTCGACGACGAGCTCTGGTCCGCGGTGGGGGACCCCATCCGGCGGCGGATGCTCGACCTGCTCTTGAGCGGCGGCGGCGGGACGGCCACCACCCTGAGTGAGCACCTGCCGGTCACCCGGCAGGCCGTCGCCAAGCACCTCGGCGTGCTCGGTCGCGTCGGGCTCGTCCACGACACGCCGTCCGGACGCGAGCGGCGCTACGAGGTCGACGAGGCCCAACTCGCCCGCGCCGTCGCACAGCTGTCGTCGGTCGGCGCCGCCTGGGACGCCCGACTGCACCGCATCAAGCGGATCGCCGAGGCCGTCCAGCGGGGCAAGGAGGCCAACCAGGAGGACGGCGGGACGAACAGCCGGAAGAGCTGAGCCCGCAGGCACGCACGGAGGAGCGAAGGCGCCCGGGAACGGGTGGCCGTACGAGAGAGAGGCACCGCGATGGCGGACATCCTGCACCGGATCGGAGTCACGGCGTCCCCGGACGCCGTCCACACGGCCCTGACCACGGTCGACGGACTGGCGAGCTGGTGGACCGAGGAGACGGAGGGCGATGCCGGCATCGGCGGCGTGGTCCGGTTCCGCTTCGGCCCGCCCGGCGGCTTCGACATGAAGGTCCTGGAGGCCGAGCCCGGCCGACGGGTGCTCTGGGAGGTGATCGACGGTCCCGAGGAGTGGATCGGCACCCGGGTCCGGTTCGACCTCAAGCGGGAGGACGACTTCACCATCGTGCTGTTCCGGCACGAGGGTTGGCGGGAGCCGGTGGAGTTCATGTACCACTGCAGCACCAAGTGGGCCACGTTCCTGATGAGCCTCAAGGCCGTGCTGGAGACCGGCGCGGGTCAGCCCGCACCGCGCGACGTCAGGATCGGCAACTGGCACTGACCGGCACGGCCGGGCGCGGCGCACGCCGAGGGCCGAGGGGCATCCCCTCGGCCCTCGGTCCCAAGAAATCATCTTCCTCGCCCGAACCCGGGCCACGGTCCACCCTCGCGATCCCCGTGCCTCCGCCGGCCACCGCCCTACGGTCGGTCGGTGCTGCGGCGCCACTCGCTGAAACAGCCCGCCAGGTCCGTGCCCCGAGCCGGTGCCGCGGGGCTGGTCAGGCGCAGCCCCGCGCTCGTGGCCCCGCTCAAGGCTGCGCGAGGTCCTTCCGGGCGGACTTACGCCTCTTCCGCGGGAACGGCCGACCGTGAGGCGTAGCGGGTTCGCATCGCGTCGCTGGCTGCGGGGCCCGCGGTGAAGACGTAGGCGGTGCTGTCGTCGAGTCGGCGGCCGGTTCTGGCGTCGACGACCACGGGCTCGACTTCCTCGCCGCTGTGCGCGTCGACGAGGATCATGCTGCGCTCCGTCGGCGTGAGACGGGAGTTGCCCCACGCGGCCAGGGCGACGATCACCGGGCGCAGGGAGCGCCCGAGTTCGGTCAGGACGTACTCGTGCCGGACGGGGTTGGTCTGGTAGGGCCGGCGCTCCAGCAGACCGTCCGCGACCAGGGCCTTCAACCGGGTGGTGAGCATGCTGGAGGAGATGCCCAGGCTCTCCTGGAACTGGTCGAAGCGGGTGTAGCCGTCGAAGGCGTCGTGGAGGATCAGCAGTGTCCACCACTCCCCGACGTGTTCCACCGTCGTGGACAGCGGGCACTCCCGGTCCTCCAGCCTGATCCGGCTTGCCACGGCGACCATCCCCTCAGTTACTGCTAATGTCGAAGTTAGTAGCTTCTATTTTAGCAGTTGAGGCGGGAGCGGAGCCTCGCATCCCCGCGCCCGGGAACGGAGCACAACGTGACCACGTCCATCAGTGAATCCCTCGAAGGCCGACGCGCTCTGGTCACCGGCGGCACCAAGGGCACCGGAGCCGCGATCGCCCGGCGGCTCGCCGAGGCCGGCGCGACCGTGCTGGTCACCGCCCGCAGCCGCCCCGACAACGTCGAGGAGAAGACGTTCATCACCGCCGACCTGTCCACCACCCAGGGCGCCGCCCACGTCGCCGCCGAGGTGGACGCCCGCACGGGAGGCGTCGACATCCTGGTCAACACCCTCGGCGGCTCCGAGGCACCAGCAGGAGGATTCGCCACCCTCGGCGAGGACGACTGGGCAAAGGAGCTGAACACGAACCTGCTGGCCGCCGTCCGCCTGGACCGCGCGCTCCTCCCGCACATGATCGCCAAGGGCAAGGGCGCGGTCGTGCACGTCACCTCGATCCAGCGCCGCATGCCGCTGTGGAACGGCACTCTGGCCTACGCCGCCGCCAAGGCCGCCCTGACCACCTACAGCAAGGGCCTGGCCAACCAGGTCGCCCCGCACGGCGTCCGCGTCAACACCGTCTCGCCCGGCTTCGTCCAGACCTCGGCCGCCGACAACCTCGTCACACGGATCGCCCACGAGGCCGGCATCACTCGGGAAGCCGCGCTGGGCCGGCTCATGGACTCCCTGGGAGGCATCCCGCTCGGCCGTCCCGACCGGCCCGAGGAGGTCGCCGAACTCGTCGCCTTCCTCGTCTCGGACCGCGCCTCGGCCATCGTCGGCGCCGAACACGTCATCGACGGCGGCACCACCCCCACCGTCTGAACCGGCCGCCACCACCAGGAGCGTCATGCACGACGACCAGCCCCGGACCATCACCCCGGACGACCTGCCCGAGGTGATCACCCGCTACCTCACGGCGCACCGCGTCCACGACACCGCCACCGCGGTCACGACGTTCACCGACGACGCCACAGTGATCGACGACGGCAACACCTACCAGGGAAGCGCCGCGATCGAGCGGTGGCTGGATCGATCCGCCACCGAATTCACCTACACCATCCACCTCACGAACGCCCACCGGACCGACACGGCCCACTACGTCGCCACACAGCACCTCGAAGGCGACTTCCCCGGCGGCACCATCGATCTGCGCTACCGGTTCACGCTGCGCGACGACCTCATCGAACACCTCGCCATCGAACCCTGAACCCGTTCCCGTCCCCGATGAGCCCCGATCCGGGCCGACCGCCATCCGATCCGCCCGGGACGACGAATGAAGGAGGAAAGAGGAGGCCGGGCCGCACCCGAGAGGAACACCACGATGGTCACCGTCGAGCGGAGCATCACCGTCGACCGACCCACCGCCGACGTGCTCGCGTACCTGGCGGACTTCGCCAACGCGGCGGAGTGGGACCCGGGCACCGAGAGCTGCACCCGGGTCGGCAGCGGTCCGGTCGCGCCCGGCGCGACCTGGCTCAACGTCTCGCGCTTCCGCGGCCGCCGGACCCGGCTCACCTACACCCTGGAGAGCTACCAGCCGGACCGGCTCCTCTTCGTCGGCCGCAACCGCACGGTCACCGCGACCGACGACATGACGCTGCGCCCGGTGGACGGCGGGACGCTGCTGGTCTACCGCGCCCGGCTGCGGTTCCACGGCCTCGCCCGGCTCGCCGCGCCGTTCCTGCGGCCCGCCTTCGACCGGCTGGCCGACCGGGTCGCGGAGCGTCTGCCCGCGGTTCTGGAAGCCGAGGAACGGAGGTGACCGTCATGCCCGGACGCGGCCCCGGCCGGCCCCGCGACCTGGTGGACCGGATAGCCCGGGCCGTCGCCGAGAACGACCCGGTCACGCTGGAGATCCTGTTGACCGCGCTGGAGGCGGTGGCCGATCCGCCGATGCTCGCCCGCCTGGACGCCGCGATGGGCCGGGTGACGGTCCCGCGCCAGCGGCGCTCCTGACCCCCCGTGCTGGGGGCCGCCGCTTCGCACGGGGCGGCGGCCCACACTGGTCCGCGTCCTGCGGGGCGCCTCCCGGGGCCCGCACCGTCGAAGGCCCGGCTCCGGGAGGCCTACGGGTGCGCAATCGATGCGACTGCCGATCCGGCGGCTGCCGTGTGCACCCTGAGGTCCAGGGGCATCTCGACGAAGACAGGGAGTTGATCACCATGGTGATCGTCCGCAAGCTTCACGAAGCCGGTATCACCAGCGAGCACGCCTACGCGGCCGCGCTCGGCTCGGTGGGACTTTCCCTCGCGAGCTGGGTCGTGTCGATGAAGGCGGAGCAGGCCGGCGTCGAACGGGCCGACCGGTGGGGGATCTTCGTCGGTGAATGGGCACCGACCTTCTTCGGCCTGGGTCTGGCCCTCGCGCACTACGAGGCCAGGGCGACGGTCGACGAGGCGGGGGACCACCGCAGTACCCGGTTCGACCGCCGCGTGGGTACCGCCGGAGCCGGCTGAGTGCCGGCACCGGCCGCGCCCGCCCCCGGTCGGGCAGGCCCGGATCCGACCCCGGCCCGGTGCGTGGAGCACCGGGCCGGGGTGTCTCTCTCAGCCCTGGCTGCCCTGCTCGAGGTATCGGCGGTAGGCGACCGCCACGTTTTCCAAGTACCGCTGGGCGCCGACCCGTTCGGCGTCGCTGAGGCCTCCGGACGCCCCGAGCACCAGATCCAGCAGGGGGGTGAGCTCGCCCATCACGTGGGCGAAGCCGCTCTCCGTGACGTCCAGGATCTGCCGGCGCCGGTCGTCGGGGTGGGGTCGACGGGTCATGTGGCCCTCCGACACCAGCCGGTTCACCGACTGCGTCCCGGCGGCGCTGGTGACTCCGAGCCGTCGTGAGAGCTCGACCGGTCCGATCGGCTCGCCGGAGTTCTTGGCGATGACCACGTGCTCGACCGCCTCGACGTGCGTCAACGGCATGTGCAGCCGCTCGGCGAGTGCGGCGCGCGCCAACTGGGTGAGGGTCAGCACTTCGCGCAGCGCGGCGGAGAGCTCGTCACCCGCGGGTCCGCCGGATCGCGGTGCCTCTCGGCCGGTGGTCCGGTCCGAGTCGGTGCCGGGTCCGGACGAGTGGTGTTGCGCCATGTCGGCAATTCTGACACGGTGGGGATCGCTAAGTTACTTAACGACTTTAGAGGGTGCGTTCCCGTGTCCCGAACCCTGACCGGCAGCCCGCGCCGGTCCACCCCCAGCACCGACCACACCGTGGGGCCCGAGCACCCCCGCAGCGTCGCGTGGCTGGTCCTCCTGCTGACCGTCATCGGACTGGGCGCGGCCTTCGCCCTGGGCCCCTCCGGCGCCACCACCACCGAGGCCACCGGCACCTCCCTCCCCTCCTCGTCGCAGTCCGCCAAGGTCGCCGAGATCGTCAGGACCTTCCCCACCGGCGCCGTCGCCCCCGCCATCGTCGTCTACAGCAACACCGACGGCAGTCCCCTCACCGCCGCTCAGCAGGCAGTCGTCGCCGAGCGGGCCGCATCCCTCGGCGCGCTCGGACTGGCGCCCGAAGCCGCCCGCCCGCAGGTCCTCGAGGACAAGGCCGCCACCGTCGCCGTCCTGCTGCCGACCGACGCGGGCGACGACGAGAACACCGCGGCCATCGACCACATCCGGCAGAGCGCCTCCGAGAGCCTCGTCGCGCCCCTGCAGGCCCAGGTCACCGGCGGACCCGCCTTCCGGGCCGACGTCACCAAGGTCTTCGCAGGCGCCGACGGCACGCTGCTGATCGCCACCGCCTCGGTCGTCGCCGTCCTGCTGCTGATCACCTACCGCAGCCCCGTCCTGTGGCTGGTGCCGCTGCTCGTCGTCGGTGCGGGCGACCGCATGGCCGGCATCCTGGTCGGCGTCCTCGCCCCGCACGCCGGCGTCGAGGTCGACGCCTCCGCCGCCGGAATCCTCTCCGTCCTCGTCTTCGGCGCCGGGACCGACTACGCCCTGCTCCTGGTCTCCCGATACCGCGACGAACTCCACCTCGGCGACGACCGGTTCACCGCCATGGCACGGGCCTGGCGCGGCACCGCCCCCGCCGTCCTCGCCAGCGGCACCACCGTCGTCCTCAGCCTCCTCACGCTGCTGGCCGCCGAACTCACGGGCAACCGCGGACTCGGATTCGCAGGCGCCGTCGGCATCCTCACCGCGATGCTCTTCGGCCTGGTGGTCCTTCCCGCCGCCCTCGTCCTGCCCGGTAGGTGGCTGTTCTGGCCGCTGATCCCCAAGGTCGGGGACCCCGTGACCGCCGACCGTCGGGGCCTGTGGTCGCGCATCGGCCGCGGCGTCGCCAAGCGGCCGGCCCAGGTCGCCGTCGCGGGAACCGCCGTCCTTCTGGTCCTCGCCTCCGGAGCGCTCGGCCTCACCACCGGCCTGCCCCAGGCCGACTCCTTCCGGAAGACCCCCGAAGCCGTCCTCGGGCAGCGCACCCTCGCCGCCCTCCAGCCCGCCGGCGCCGTCGACCCCCTGACCCTCGTCTCCAGCACCGCCACGGGCGACCAGGTCGTCGACGCCGCCCGCCAGGTCCCCGGCGTCTCCTCCGTCACCCCCGCCCGGCCCACCGACCGCTGGGCCCGCGCCGACGTCGTCCTCGACTCCGCCCCCGGAACCGACGCCTCCGACCGCACCATCGACCGGTTGCGCGGGCGCGTCGCCCGAGTCCCCGGCTCCGACGCCCTGGTCGGCGGAACCACCGCCGAGGCCTACGACACCTCCCGCGCCAACGCCCACGACACCCGCGTCGTCGTCCCACTCGTCCTCGCGATCGTCCTCGTCGTGCTGATCGCCCTGCTGCGCGCGCTCGTCGCACCGGTCCTGCTGGTCGCGACCGTCGTCATCTCCTATTTCGCCGCCCTCGGCGCCAGCTGGACGGTCTTCCGCGCGTTCTACGACTTCCCCGCGATGGACACCAACGTCCCCCTGCTGTCGTTCCTCTTCCTCGTCGCACTCGGGGTCGACTACAACATCTTCCTCATCGCCCGCACCCGCGAGGACACCGTCGCCGGCCACGACACCCGCCGCGCGGTCCTGCGCGCCCTCGCCTCCACCGGAGGCGTCATCACCAGCGCCGGAATCCTCCTGGCCGCCGTGTTCGCCGTCCTCGGCGTGCTGCCGCTCATCACCCTCACCCAGATCGGCATCATCGTCGGCATCGGCGTGCTGCTCGACACCCTCCTGGTGCGCACGGTCCTCGTCCCCGCGCTGGTCCTGCTCACCGGGCGGCGCTTCTGGTGGCCGGGCAGGCCCGAGAGCGCCCTTCCCGCCGACGACCCCTCGGCGACGTGAGCCGGCGGGACGGCGCGCCGACACCCCTCCGGCGCGCCGTCCCGCCCTAGCCCCCTCCCCGGCCCCGCCCCGTCGCACCGACGCGGCACGCCGAACGGTGCGTGATCGCTGCAAGTGTCGAACGGTTCGGTGACCCGTGAACGTGGGAATCCGGAGGCACCGGCCTCCGGATACGCGAAGGAGAGCTGTCATGGACTTCCGCGACGAGCTTCCCGTCGACCACCGACTCGCACGGGTCTACCGGGTGGGCGCAGGCCTGTGCGGCGTTGCCCTGCTGGTGTTCGGCTGCCTCGGTCTGTCCGACGCCCTGCCGTTCTTCAGTACCACCGGAGAGCGCGTGGCGGGCCTGTCGAGCAACGGCCTGCTCAGCCTGATCTCGATCGTCACCGCCGCGGTCCTGATCACCGGAGCCGTGATCGGCGGCAACGTCGCCTCGACGATCAACATCGTGGTGGGCGGCCTGTTCGTGCTGAGCGGGTTCGTCAACCTCGCCCTGCTCGACTCCGGCGCCAACGTCCTGGCCTTCAGGATCCCCAACGTCATCTTCAGCTTCGTCATGGGCCTGATCATCGCCACGTTCGGCATGTACGGTCGCGTCAGCGCCAAGTTGCCGCTCGACAACCCCTACTGGCGACACCGCCACCCCGGGGCGGTGCCCCCCGACGCGGCGCGACAGCTCGCCTCCCCGCCCGGGCGCAACGGCATCGCCGGCCCCGCGCACTGACCCCCGGGGCCGGTGAGGCGTCGGCCCTGACGACGCCTCACCGGCCGCTTCCCGCGCCCCCGCGCCCCACGCTCGAACCGCCACCGTCCACGGAGGGACGCCATGGCCGTCCACCTCAGCGCCGGCGAGCTGCGCGCCCTCGCCGAGCTCGAGATCTCGATCAGGACCACCGACCCGGCGCTCGACCGGTTCCTGCGGCGTCGCAGGAACCGGCTGATCCGCCTGTCCTGGCGGCCCCTGGCCCTCGTCCTGTGGGTCGCGGCCTCCGCCGCCCTGACGGCCGGCTCCCTCATCTGCGCGGCGGCCTTCACCGCCGCCGCCTGCGGGCCGGCCCTCGTCGGCGCCGCCGCGACGGCACTCGGCTTCCTGCGGCTCCGCCGCCTCGAACGACGCTGACCCCGGCCCGCGAGCCGCAGCCCGAGGGACCGCGGGCCCGCTCCGGTCCGGTCCGGCCCTGCCCCCGTCCACGGCGGGCCGGGACCACCCCCGTGCCGTCCCGGCCCGACCGGAGCCCGGGAGCGCTACACCTGAGGAGAGCGAGATGGACATCAGGGGAGCGAGAGTCCTCGTCGTGGGAGCCACGGGGGAGCTCGGCGGCCGGCTGGCCGTCCTGGCCGCCGACGGCGGAGCGCGAGTCGTTCCCGCCGGCCGGGACACCGGGCGGCTCGAGGCCGTCGCCCGCCGTACCGGTGCGCCGGACACCCTGGCGTTCGACGCCTACGACCTCGACCTGTGCGCCGCTCTCGCCGAGCGGGCGGCCCGGCAGCTGGACGGTCTGGACGCGGTCGCCGTCAGCATCGGCGCGGTGGCCTTCGGCCCGTGCGAGGAGCTGCCCGCCGGTGTCGAGGAGCACCTGATGACGGTCAACGCCCTGGCCCCGCTGGCGGTGCTGCGCGGCGCGGTCCGGGCCCTCGGCCCCGGTGGTGCCGTCGGCGCCGTCACGGGGATCGTGGTCGAACGCCCGATCGCCACCGCCGGCGCCTACCGCGCGTCCAAGACCGCACTGACCGGGTGGCTGGAGACCGCGCGCCTGGAACAGCGCAGGCACCGACTCACCGTCCTGGAGGCGCGACCGCCCCACCTGGCGACGGGCTTCGCCGAACGCGCCGTCGCCGGCACTCCGCCGCGCCTGCCCGAAGGGGCGGACCCGCAGCCGTGGGCCGCCGCGATCCTCGAAGCGCTCTTCTCCGGGGCCGAGCTGCTGCGCCCCGGCCCCGACGGGAGCCCGTTGCCGACCGCGCTCGCGAGGCCTGCCATTCCGACGTGACCTGCTGACGGTGCCGCCTGGCGGTGCCGCCGGGCGGGATCCGGCGGCGGGCCTGGCTCGAAGGGTGCACCCGAGGAGGTGGCCGCACCGGGCACGGTGCGGCCACGGGTACCGGTGGTCAGTAGACGTACAGGTGGGTGGTCAGGTCGGCGAAGGCGATGGCCGTACCGCTCTTCCAGGCCCGGTAGCCGGTGCCCTTGGTGAGGTCGGCCTCGAAGGTGGGGCCGCTCTCGTAGCTGATGCCGTACTGGTAGGTGCTGCGGCCGGCGTTCACGAGCTCGGTGGCCATCTTGACCATCTGGTACGGGTGGCCGGTGGTCGGCGTGGGGGAGGAGAAGACGTCGCTCCAGCGGCTGCCCACGGCGCCGGTGCCGGGCGAGTAGGCGGGCTTGGCGGAGTCGGCGGTCCAGGTGGTCGGGTGGTAGCTGTCTCCGCTGGTCAGGTAGGACCACTTGACGTTGTCGATGGACCAGTAGCCGCTGTGGGTGCCGACGGTGGCCGAGCGCAGGTCGAGCACGGAGACGCCGTTGGTGCCGACGACGGTGTCGGTCTCGTTGGTGGAGCCGGGGTTGGTGACGACGAGGGCGGTGTCCTCGTCGATGCCGAAGGCGCGGGTGTGGCCGGTGTCGGCCGCGAGGCGGGTGATGCGGCCCTCGCGGCCGCGGGCGGCGAAGTGGGTGTCGAGGAGGCCGGAGGTGAAGAAGTCGAAGCCGCCCTCGGGCCGGTAGCTGAGGTCGTTGGGGTAGCCGGTGCTGATGGAGGTGTAGGAGCCGTAGCGCAGGCCGTCCCAGCTCTCGCCGCCGGTGACCATGTCGCGGCCGTTGGCGATGGTGGTGCCGGCGCTGGTGCCCATGATGGCGGCGCCCGCGGTGAACTTGGCGCGGATCGCCGCGAGGGCGGGGGAGTCGCTGTTGTCGCTCTTGAGGAGGGTGGTGACGAGGCGGCTCTGGTCTCCGCCGCCGAAGAAGAAGCCGGTCATGGAGTTGATCTGGTCGATGACGCTCCGGCTGGAGTTGTTGGAGATGTGATCGAGGTCGATCGGGATCCACTGGGCGTCGGCCGCGCCGTAGGTGTTCTTCAGCAGGTCGACGTAGTAGGTGCCGTTGCAGACCGAGTTGCTGCACGTGGCGGGGTCGTTGGCGTTGGGGTCATTGGCCGGGACGTCGGAGGCCGCGGTGATGACGCCGATGCGCGCGGTGGAGGTACCGCCCGCCTTGGTGACGAAGGTGCCGTACACCGCGGAGTTGCCGGCGGCGACCGCGCCGCCCGCCAGGATCAGGCTGCCGGTGGCGGGCGTGGCCGCCCGGGCGACGGTGGCGGGCGAGGCGAGTGCCGTGGCCAGGGCGACGGCGGCGATCGCGGCTCCGGCTGCCCGGCGGCGGGCGGGGCGTGCGGACATGGTCATGGGTGCTCCTGTGGGGGAGGCGGGCCGTCGTCGATGGCGGGCCCGGCGAGGAGGGATGCGTCCGCCCGGAGAGGGGCCGGGCAGGACGGGGGTGCGCATCCGGTGCGATGAGGGCAGCACTGGGCGCAGCAACGGAACATACAGATCGGTGCGTGATGGCGATAGATGTAACGCGTTGGCGGGGTGAAACCTTGACCATCTGAGCAACCATCAGGGATTTACCGGGGCTTCGCGGGGCGTTACCGATTCGTAGCCTTCATTACATATAGCCATCAAGATGGTTTACCTGTAACGTCCTGGCTCGCGGCGCAGCCCCACCGGCGCCGCTCAGTTCTCGAAAGGTTGCTCCGTGAACTCCTCTGCTGCTCGCAGACCGGCCCTGCCGGCCGCCCTCGCCCTGTGCGCCACCCTCGGTTTGACCGCCTGCGGGAGCACGGGGTCCGAGACCCCCGCCGGCGCCGGCACCGCGGTCACCGTCGCCGGCGTCTCCATCAGCCCCGACGCCGCCCTGCACGCAGCGCTCCCCGACGCGGTCAAGAAGTCCGGCAAGGTCCGGGTCGCCACCGACATCCCGTACCCCCCGTTCGAGATGTACGTGGCCGAGGGCAAGAGCGAGATGACCGGCCTCGACTACGACCTCGGCCAGGCCCTGGGCGCGAAGCTCGGCGTCAGGTTCGAGTTCCTGGCCCAGAAGTTCGACGGCATCGTCCCGGCCATCCAGGCCGGCAAGTACGACGCCGCGATCAGCGCCATCACCGACAACGAGGAACGCGGCAAGGTCGTCGACTTCGTCGACTACTCCGTCTCCGGCACCGGCATCATGGTCGCCAAGGGCAACCCCGACAAGATCGTCACCCTCGACGACCTCTGCGGCAAGAAGGCCGCGGTCCAGACCGCCACCAACCAGCAGAAGCTCCTCGACAAGCACCAGGACGCCTGCAAGAACGCGGGCAGGGCGCCGATCGAGGTCCAGGCGTTCCCCAAGGACTCCGACGCCCAGCTCGCGCTGCGCTCCGGAAAGGTGTCCGCCGACGTCCTCACCAAGCCGGCGGCCGGCTGGACCGCGAAGACCGCCGACAACGGCGCCACCTTCGAGGTCGTCGACGATCCCGCCGCGCAGGGCGGCTACAACGCCTCCCCGAACGGCATCGCGATCAGCAAGAGCCTGCCGCAGCTCACCGACGCCGTTCAGAAGGCGCTGCAGTCGCTCATCGACGACGGCTCCCTCGCCAAGATCTACGACACGTACGGCGTCGCCTCCATCGCCGTCAAGTCCGCCACCAAGAACGGTGCGGTGGACTGACATGGCCGCCACCGCACACCGCTCCCCGGGCAGCCTCGCCGCCACCGGCACCGAGGACCCGATCGCCGTGCCCGTGCGCCACTGGGGACGCTGGATCGCCGCCGCCCTCGCCCTGCTCTCGCTGGTCGGGCTGGTCGGCTCCCTCGCCAAGAACCCCAACGTCCACTGGGACGTCGTCGGCCACTACCTCTTCGCCGACCTCATCTTCGACGGCCTGGTCACCACCCTGTGGCTGACCGTCGCCGCCATGGCCGTCGGCCTCGCGCTCGGCACCCTGGTCGCCGTCATGCGCCTGTCCGGCAACCCGGTCCTTTACGGCCTGTCCACCCTCTTCGTGTGGCTCTTCCGCGGCACCCCGCTGCTGGTCCAGATCATCTTCTGGGCCTACGCCGCCGCCCTCTACAAGCACCTGATGATCGGCATCCCGTTCACGACGATCACCTTCGTCGAGTTCGACACCAACCAGCTCCTCACCCCGTCGGTCGCCGCCCTCCTCGCGCTCGGCCTCAACGAGGCCGCCTACGCCTCCGAGATCGTCCGCGCCGGCATCCAGTCCGTCGACCCCGGACAGACCGAGGCCGCCCACTCCCTCGGCATGAAGCCCGGCATGACGATGCGCCGCATCGTCCTGCCGCAGGCGATGAAGGTCATCATCCCGCCGATGGGCAACGAGACCATCAACATGCTCAAGACCACCGCCTACGTCTCGGTGATCGCCGCCCACGACCTGATGTCCAACATCCAGGACGTGTACGCGCAGAACTACCAGGTCATCCCGCTGCTCGTGGTCGCCGCCCTGTGGTACCTCGCCCTGACCACCGTCCTCAGCGTCCCCCAGGCCTGGCTCGAGCGCCGCTACGGCCGCGGCACCGGCCGCGGCCCATCCGTCTCCCCGCTGCGCCGCATGTTCGTCGGCGCCGCCGGCTTCCTCCCGTCGAACCGCAACCGGAAGGGCTGATCCGATGGCCCAGCCCATGGTGCACGCCCAGGGCGTGCGCAAGCACTACGGCAAGCTCGAGGTCCTCCAGGGCATCGACCTCACGGTCGAACGCGGTCAGGTGTGCTGCCTGCTCGGCCCCTCCGGCTCCGGCAAGTCCACCTTCCTGCGCTGCATCAACCACCTGGAGAAGGTGGACGGCGGCCGGCTGTCGGTCGACGGCGCCCTGGTCGGCTACCGGCAGGTCGGCGACCGGCTGCACGAGCTGCGCGAGTCGGAGGTGGCCGAGCGCCGCCGGGAGATCGGCATGGTCTTCCAGCGCTTCAACCTCTTCCCGCACCTCACCGCGCTGCAGAACGTCATGGAGGCGCCGGTCCGGGTCGCCCGGATGAACCCCTCGGACGCGAGGGCCGAGGCGCAGCGGCTCCTCGACCGGGTCGGCCTCGGCGATCGTGCCGGCCACTACCCGGCGCAGCTGTCGGGCGGCCAGCAGCAGCGCGTCGCCATCGCCCGGGCACTGGCGATGAAGCCGAAGCTGATGCTGTTCGACGAGCCCACCTCGGCGCTCGACCCGGAGCTGGTGGGTGACGTCCTCGACGTCATGCGCGACCTCGCCGCGGACGGCATGACGATGGTCGTGGTCACCCACGAGATCGGCTTCGCCCGCGAGGTCGGCGACACGGCGGTGTTCATGGACGAGGGGGTCGTCGTGGAGGCCGGCGACCCGCGCAAGGTCCTGGTCGACCCGGAACAGGAGCGCACCAAGGCGTTCCTGTCCAAGGTCCTGTGAGCGCCCCCGCCGAACCGGCGAGCCGCACGGGCCTGGCCGAGCTGTCGGCCGCCGCCGGGAAGGTCCTTCCCCGTTACCTCGGCGACCTCGCCGAGCTGGTCGCCGTCGACTCCGGTTCCCACAACGCCGACGGCGTGAACCGGGTCGCCGACTGGTTCGAGCGCCGCCTGCGGTCGGTCGGGTTCACCACCGAGCGCACCACCCCCGCCGAGATCGACGGACGCCGCTTCGGGGACGTCCTCGTCGGCCGACTCGCCGGCTCGGTGCCGGTCGAGGACGGGGGAGCGCGGATCGTCCTCCTCGGGCACATGGACACCGTGTTCGAGGACGGCACCGCTGCCGCCCGCCCGTTCGAGGCCTCCCGGGGCCGCGCGCACGGGCCCGGTGTCAGCGACGACAAGGGCGGCCTGCTGGCCGGTGTCACGGCTGCCGAGCTTCTCGTCCGCCACGGCCGGACGGCCTTCGCCGAGCTGGTCGTCCTCGCCACCCCGGACGAGGAGATCGGCTCGCCGGCCAGCCGGGCGTTGACCGAGCGCACCGCGGCCGGGGCGGACTACGCGCTCGGCCTGGAGTGTGCCCGGGAGAACGGCGACCTGGTCATCGAGCGCAAGGGCGTCGCGGACCTGCTGGTGACCGTCACCGGGCGGGCCGCCCACGCCGGGATCGAGCCCGAGCGCGGCGCCAACGCCGCCCTCGCCGCGGCGCACCTGGTGGTGGCGCTGCAGGCGCTCAACGGCCGTTGGCCGGGCGTCACGATCAACGTCGGCGTGGTGCGGGCGGGCACCCGGACCAACATCGTGTGCCCCGAGGCCGAGCTTCGGGTCGAGGTCCGCGCGGCCACCACCGCGGGACTGGCCACCGCCATCGCCGGGATCCGCCGCGCCGCCGCGCGCACAGCCGTGGAGGGCACCGCGGCCCGGGTCGACCAGCTGGACCTGTGCCCGCCGATGGAGCACACCCGGGAAGCGGCCGGCCTGCTCGCCGTCGCCCTGCGGACGGCCGCCGACCTCGGCATGCGGGTCCACGGCGCCTCCACGGGCGGCGTCGGTGACGCCAACTTCACCTCCGGCCTCGGGGTGCCGACCCTCGACGGCCTCGGCCCGGTCGGCGGCGCCGACCACACGCCCGAGGAGTGGCTCGACACCTCCAGCGTCCCGGCCCGGATCGCCCTCCTGGCCGCGCTGCTCGAGCGCCTCGGCCGTCGCTGACCCCGACCGCCCGACACCCGTGGGCCCGCGCGGGCCCGTGCCGCGGGAGCACGTCCGCGCGGTGATCTCCGCAGCCCGGCACTTCGCTAGGCTGCGGAGACGGGTTCCACAGCGCACCACCCACGATCCACCCGCAGCCCGGGAAGGGAAGCCCCGCCCATGCCCACCGTCACGCTCGCCGAGGACATCCGCCAACGGCTCGGCGACTGCAGCCCCGCCGAGCGCAAGGTCGGCAGGATCCTGCTCGCCGGGTGGCCGGCCGCCGGATTCGAGACCATCGCCACCCTCGCCGAGCGTGCCGACGTCAGCGCCCCGACCGTCATCCGGTTCGTCAACCGGCTCGGCTACCGGGGCTTCCCCGACTTCCAGGCGGCGCTGCGCGCCGAGCTCGACGAGCGCCACGCCTCGCCCGTGACCCTCTACAGCAGCGGCAACTACGGCAACGCCGGGACGGACACGGCCGACCCGCGGACCGGCGCGGCCGGGCTGCTGGCCCACAGCCGCGAGGTCTTCACCGCGGCGGTCGACCGGACGCTCGCCGAGGTCACCCCGCACGACCTCGACCGCGCGGTCCAGCTCCTCGCCGACCCCAAGCGGCGCATCACGCTGGCCGGCGGGCGCTTCACCGACCTCTTCGCCCACTACCTGGGTCTGCACCTGATGCAGGTCCGCGACAACGTCCGCCTCCTTCCCGACCGGGCCGTCGAGCGCACCGCGCTGCTCGCCTCGCTCGGCCGCCGCGACGTCCTCGTCGTCTTCGACTACCGCCGGTACGAGGAGGACAAGGTCACCGCCGCCGAGCTGGTCCGGGAGGCCGGTGGCCGCGTCATCCTGTTCACCGACACCTGGCTCTCCCCGGTGAGCACCCACGCGGAAGTCGTCTTCTCCAGCCAGATCGGCGCCCCGTCCCCGTACGACAGCCTGGTGCCCACGCTCGCGGTGGTCGAGAGCGTGGTCGCCGGGCTGATATCGGAGCTCGGCGACCGGGCGCACGAGCACATGCGGCACAGCGAGGAGATCGCCGACCGCGCCGGCCTCACCTGACCCTTAACCCGTTGCCCGGGAGCCGGTCGGCCCGCTAGGTTCAGCCAGCCGCCCGCATCGGTGCAGGCCGGCGCTGTCGACGAGGAGGTGTGGAGCACATGCGCAGGAGTGCCCGGGAGTCGAGCCCGCGTCCTGACCCTTGCCACCTCCTCACGACGGAGACACCTTGTCCCTTCGCATCACCCCACTGACCGACCCCGCCCGCGGGCCGCACGGCCGACGTCTCGCCTGGTTGGCGTCGGACGCGGATTCCATCCCCGCCGGGACGGCCTTTCTGCGGCTGTTCGACGGCGGACAAGAGCATCTGGCCGAGCTCGACGTCCGGGTACACCCCGCGGAGCGCCGCAGGGGCGTCGGCTCCCGGCTCCTCGACACCGCTGTGTCCGCCGCCCGGGACGACGCCCGACGCTGCGTCGTCGCGCAGGCGGAGGCCGGATCACCCGGCGACCACTTCCTCGCCGCGCACGGGTTCCGGAAGGTCCTCACCTTGAGGTTCACCCGCTTGCCACTGGCCGCCGTGGACACGGCCGCCCTCGCCGAGATCCTCGCGCGTCCGCATCCCGGCTACCGGCTGACGTCATGGCGGGGAACCGTCCCCGACGCCCTCGCCCAGTCGTTCGCCGCCTCACGCCGGGCCATGGACGACATGCCCATGGACGACACCGACCACGGCACCGTGACCTGGGACGTGGACCGCGTACGGGCCGCGGCGAAGGCCGTCGAACAGCGCGGCGACCACCTGCACACCGTCGTCGCCGTCGACACCTCCGACGGCTCGATCGCCGGGTTCACCGAACTCGTCATCCCCGGCAACGGCGCAGGTGACGGCCAGCACTACGGCACCGGTGTGCTGCCCGAGCACCGCGGACACGGCCTCGGCCGATGGATGAAGGCCGAGTCGATCCGGCAGGCCCGCAGGGACCATCCGGGCCTCGGCGGCCTCCTGACCGACACCGCCGACAGCAACACGCACATGAGGCGGATCAACGACGGTCTCGGCTACACGCCCACCCACACGACGCACAAGCACCAGCTCGACCTCTAGCAGGCGCTCGACCTCTGGCAGGAGCCTGACCTCTGGCCGGAGCGGACGGGCCGGACCGGGGGCATCACCCGGTCCGGCCCGTCCCCGGGCACTCCGCGAGCCGCGCTCCGCACCCGAACGCGGCCAGGTCGGCGAACGCGGCGGTCCACCCGAGGGAGGGAGTGGCGATGGTCCGCTGTCCCCACGAGACGTCCCCACGACCCGCGGGCAGACGATGTGTCAGGCGACCAGGTGCGCCAGGTTCGCGAGCTCGTTGCGCCGACCCGCGACCAGCCGCTCGGTCCACTCGTCGTCGTGCATCGCGTCGACCGTCATCGTCACGTGGACGCCGCCGTCCGTCGGCGTCAGCTCGACCTCGGTGAGGAAGTCGTAGGGCGTCACGCCGGGGATGAAGTCGGCCGATGTGGTGTATCCGAGCCTGCGCTGCGGCTCCACGACGGTGAAGGTCTTCGTGGACGGCGTGCTCAGGGGCAGCCCGGCGCTCTCCATGAAGGCGACCTGCTCTGCTCCGGTGGCGGTCATGGTGTAGCTCAGGGTGCCGCCGGGGCGCAGGTCCAGGGCATCGACGGTGACCACGAAGCCGTCGGGAGCCCACCAGGAGGCGATGCCGGAGGCGGTGGTCCACAGGTCCCAGATCCGGGCGGCCGAGGCGGGGAGGTCCTGCTCGATGCGGATCGTGCGGGGGGCGGCGGTGGCGCTCATGGTGGGTGCTCCCTCTGTTCGCTGGTTCGTGCGGTCTGCAGGATTAGACGTCGTCGGGCCGATTTCTCATCGGTCGCCGCGAGGGAAGGGTGAGCGGCAGTCCGCACGCGGCGACCAGATGCGTCTCGAAGGTCGTGATCTCCGCGATCCGTCCGCCTTCGACGCGCAGCACGTCGAGCATGTGCGCGCGGTACACCGACGTGCCCGGGCGCTGCACGTAACCGGCCACCGCGGGCATCCGGTTGGCCGCGGTGGGGACGAATCGCCAGCGCCCGAAGAAGCGCGGCGAGGCCGGGTCGAACACCGCGGCGACCTGCGCGAGGATCGCCTCGCGCCCGGTGAACCAGATCGCGTTCGGCGGCATGGTCAGCACCGCGTCGGCGCGCAGCAGCTCGGCCATCATGGCCGGGGCGGCGCGCTCGGCCGCCAGGACGTAGCGGCGTACGACCTCCTGCTCCTCGCGGGTGCGCTCGGCCGGGGTCCAGTCGGCGCGCTTCGCCGGGAGCCGCTCGCGGAGTGTCTGCCGGGCCCGTTGCAGTGCGCTGTTGGCTGCGGCGACGGACATCTCCAGGATCCGAGCGGTCTCCTCGGCCGGCCGCCCCATGACGTCGCGGTGGATCAGCACGGCCCGCTGCCGGGGCGGGAGGTGCTGGACGGCGGCCAGGAACACGAGCTCCAGCGTCTCCCGCGACACCACGGCCGACTCGGGCGATGCCGACTCGTCGGACGCGGGGACCTGTTCGAGCATCTCGTCGATCCGGCGGTCCGGGTACGGCTGAAGCCAGGGAAGCCGAGCCGGCGGCTCGCCGGGCCCGGAGTCGAGCCCAGGGACGGGCACGTAGCGTTGCGGCCGACGGCCGGTGCGCCTCAGATGGTCGAGGCAGACATTGGTCGCGATGCGGTGGAGCCAGGTGCGGACCGCGGCCCGGTGCTCAAAGGAACAACGGTCGCGCCAGGCCCGCAACAACGTCTCCTGCAGAAGGTCCTCGGCATCGTCGTAGGACCCGACCATCCGGTAACAGAGCAGGTGAAGAGGGCGGCGGTGGGCGTCCAACAGCGCCGCGAAGTCCGCGTCCGACGCTCCGACCCCGGCCGACCGCTCCGTCTCGACGGACTCCCGCCAGGGTGTGCCGTCCGGCGTGGCCTCGGCATCCCTGCGAGCAGTCTGTCGCAGTTTCAGCGCCAGCGCCGCAAGCTCCTCCACCTGCGCCCGGAACACCGCCGGCGGCTCCCACGCGATAGTCCGCGCCCTGCGCTCGAGCTCCGCGACCAGTGCCGCCGGGTCACCGCCCGCCCCCGGCCCGTGCCGTTCCCGGTAGGCCCGCTGTCGGCAGCGGGCCGAGCAGTGCACCGCCGGACGACCGCGCCGAGGAACCGGCAGAGCCGTGCCACACGTCGAGCAGGTCCCCATGGCGCCTACCCGTCCCTGTTTCGTCACCCCCGAGGCGTGACGAAAACATAGCCGGATCCGGCGCCGGGGCGCCGGCGAAGCGGCGAAGGGCCGGGACCTGGTCGCTCCGGGGACCGTGACCGCCTGCGCCGCTCCTGGAGCCGGCGGGTGCGTTCAGGCGCCGTCGGGCAGGGGGTGCCGGGCGACCTCGTGGGCGTCCTGCAGCGGCACGCCCAGCATCCGCAGAACCATCTCCGCCAGGTCCACCGCGGCCTTGTCGCCGTCGAGGTCGGGGCGGGCGAACCGCAGTTCCACCAGGGACAGCAGGGTGCCGCCCAGCCCGGACAGGGCGACGGCGGGGTCGGCGGCCGTGAAGCGTCCGGAGGCCATGCCGGCTTCGAGGTCGCGTCGTGCCCGCCGGGCCAGGCCGTTGTCGGAGTGGATGTACCCGAGGCCCCGGCGGCGTAGGACCTGCATCAGTTCCGGGTGGGAGTCGGCCATCCGGGCGCTGAGGCGGAAGCCTGCGGCGACACGTTCCGCCGGGTCCTCGATCCCGGTCAGCCGCTCGTCGGACTGCTGCCCGAACTCCTCCAGGGCATCGACCACCGCGGCGTCGAACAGCTCGGCCTTCGACTCGAAGTGGTTGTAGAAGGAGCCGAAGCCGACATCCGCCCGTTCCGCGATCGCCTGGATGCTCGCGCCGGCGTCCCCGCTCTCGGCGAGTATCTGCCGGGCGGCGCGAATGAGTGCGCCGCGCGTCTCGGCGCGGCGCCGCTCGAACCGGTTGCTGGGTGGAGCTGAGGAAGGCATGCGCAGAGTCTACCCCTCTGGCGATGACAATCACATCTCTGATGAATTCATCAAACTCACGCCGATCGGGCCCGGATCCCCGCCGAAGTGCCGTGCCGGGAGCGCCGGGTGCCACGACCGGCGCGTTCATCTGATGAATTCATCATTTCCTTCGTGGATCGCCTTGACGAAGATACTGTCAAGGTTGATGATTTCCTCATCAAGCGATGTTGCTCGGAGGGCACCATGTCTGAAACCCGCGTCCGCGAGCCCGGTGTCACGACAGCGCACCAGGACCTTCACAGCGAGCACGGAGCCCTGCGCGGCGAACACCCGGGCCGCTCCCGCAATCCCGCGATCAAGGTCGCCGGTCTGGCCTGGCTGGAGTTCGAGAAGCCGGACCTGGAGCGGGCCGAGGTCTTCGCCCGGGACTTCGGCTTCGGTGTCGCCGCCCGGAGCGAGCGGGAGCTGTGGCTCCGGGGCACCTTCGCCGGCTCACCGTGCATGGTGATCCGGCGCGGCCGGACCTCCCGTTTCATCGGCCCGGCCTTCCGCGCCGCCGAGCGGGCCGACCTGGACCGGCTGGCCCGCGCCACGGGCGCGTCCGTACGGGACGCGGACGTGCCCGGCGGCGGCAAGGTGGTCGACCTGCTCGACCCCTCCGGCTTCCCGGTCCGGGTCGTGCACTGCGGGGAGGAACTGCCGGCGCTGCCCGAGCAGCAGCCGCTCCTGCTCAACTTCGGCACCGACCACCGTCGCACGAACGCCCCCCAGCGCCCGCCGCGTGAACCCTCCCGCATCCAGCGGCTGGGCCATGTGGTCCTGGAGACGCGGGTGTTCGGCCGGGCTCTGGACTGGTACCTGGACACCCTCGGGATGATCGTCTCCGACTTCCTGTTCCTGGACGGCCAGCGCGGCCGCGGCCCGACGATGGCGTTCGTCCGCTGCGACCTCGGCAGCGTGCCGGCCGACCACCACACCCTGGCGATGCACCTGGGGCCGGGCACCGGTTACGTCCACTCCGCCTACCAGGTCACCGACCTGGACTCGATCGCGGCCGGCGGCGAGTACCTCACCGAGCGCGGCTACCAGCGCAGCTGGGGGATCGGTCGGCACATCCAGGGCAGCCAGCTCTTCGACTACTGGCGCGACCCGGACCGCCTCATGCTGGAGCACTTCGCCGACGGCGACCTGTTCTCCTGCGACGTCGAGCCCGGCTGGGCGCCGATGTCCACCAGCGGCCTCGCCCAGTGGGGGCCGCCGGCCACCCGCGACTTCCTCGGCGCCAGTCCCTCCCCGCAACGCGTCCGCGACGTGATCCAGGCGCTGCGGGGCGACAACGAGATGGACCCGGCACGTCTTTTCGGCCTGCTCAAGGCCGCCACGTCCTGAAGCACCCCGTCCCCTTTCACGAAGGCACCGACATGAGCACCAATGTCCTGCGCACCGCCGACGGATGGTGGGTCGTCCGCGGCGAGCGGGCCGTCCCCGTCGAGACCAAGGCCGCCACCACGGCCGAGCTGATCGCCGACCGTGACGCCGTGCGGGAGGCGACCCGCTCGGACGACCCGGGCACGCCCGTCGCGGACCTCGCTGTCCTCCCGCCGGTCACCACTCCCTGCCGGGTGGTCGCCCAGATGGTCAACTACCGCAGCCACGCCCGCGATTCGGGCTTCACCGGCGACATCCCGCCCGCCTTCTTCCGCAAGGCCTCCGGGTCGGTCAGCGGACCCGGCGACGCCGTCGTGCGGCCGGCCCATGTGAGGTTCCTCGACTACGAGATCGAACTCGGGCTGGTCATGGGCGCCCCCCTGCCCATCGGCGCCGTCGTCGAGGAGCGCGACCTGCCGTCCTACGTCGCCGGGCTGGTCATCACCAACGACGTCAGCGCCCGCGACGTCCAACTGACCAAGACCCAGTTCTACGAGAGCAAGTCGTACCCCACCTTCACCCCGACCGGCCCCCACCTCGCCCTGCTGGAACCGGAGGACTTCGCCCACCTCCTCGATCTGCGGCTGCGGCTGTCGGTCAACGGCGAGCCGCGCCAGGACCGCACGCTGGCCGACATGATCGTCCGCCCCGCCCAGGCCCTGACCCTGCTGGCCCGCTTCCAGACCCTCGACCCCGGGGACCTGCTGCTGACCGGCACGCCCGGCGGCACGGCCCTGAAGGCCCCACCGAAGCCGGTGGAGAAGATCGGGGCGCTGCTGCCGCCCGCGGTGAAGTGGAAGGCCTTCTTCACGTCCCAGACGAAGAACCCGCGCTACCTGCACGCGGGAGACGTGATCACGGCGACGATCGCGACCCCGGACGGCCGGATCGACCTCGGCAAGCAGCGAACTCCGGTCACGGACGCGCGATGACACCCCGACGTGAGCCGCACGTGACCGTCGAAGCCAACGGGACGACCGTGCCCGTGGTGATCGTGGGGGCCGGACCGGTGGGCGTCACCGCGGCCCTTCTGCTCGCCCGGCGCGGAGTGCCCACCGTCGTCCTGGAGCGACACCGGGACCCCTACCCCCTCCCGCGTGCCGTCGCCGCCGACGACGAGGTCCGCCGGATCCTCCAGGCCGCGGGCGTCGGCGAGGAGTTCTCGACGATCGTCCGCCCCGCCAACGGACTCCGGCTGCTGGACGCCCGGCACCGGGTGATGGCCGAGTTCCCCCGCACCCCGCACGGCCACCACGGCTACCCGCAGACCAGCATGTTCGACCAGCCCGAGCTGGAACGACTGCTGCGGGACGCCCTCGCCCGCCACCCGCAGTGCGAACTGCGCGTCGGCGTCGAGGTCACCGCCGTCGAAGCGGACACGAGCGGCCCGGTCCGCGTGACCTACCGCGACGAGGACGGGGAACACCGGCTGCGGGCCGAGGCGGTCCTCGGCTGCGACGGGGCCAACAGCCTCACCCGCGAGGCCATCGGCGCGACCTGGGAGGACCTGCACTTCGAGGAGAGCTGGACCGTCGTCGACGTCCGCACGAGCGCCGACGTGCGCTGCTGGGAGGGCGTCGACCAGGTCTGCGACCCGCGCCGTCCGGCGACGTTCATGCGGATCGGCGAGGACCGCTACCGCTGGGAGTTCCGGCTGGAGGAGGGCGACGAGCCGGTCCGCGAGCTGGTCGCGCCCTGGTTGCCGCCGTCCTGGGACGGGGACTTCGAGGTCCTGCGCAAGGCGCAGTACACCTTCCGGGCGCGGGTGGCCGACCGGTGGCGCAGCGGACGGGTCTTCCTCCTCGGCGACGCCGCCCACCTCACCCCGCCGTTCGTCGGCCAGGGCCTGTGCGCGGGGCTGCGGGACGCCTACAACCTCACCTGGAAGCTCGCCCGCGTCCTCGGCCGGGGCGGCGACGAGCGGCTGCTGGACACCTACGAGAGCGAACGCAAGCCGCATGCACGGCATGTGATACGGCTCGCGGTCGCCATGGGCTGGGCCATGACCGGCGGCCAGGACAGCGCCGCCGCACTGCGCCGGAACGTCCTGGCCGCGGCCTGCCGCCTACCGGGCCTGGCCGCAGCGATCGGACGCGACCTCAGCCCGCGCCTGACCGCCGGGCCCCTCGTACGACGGCGCCTGCGCGGGGGCCTGGCCGGCCGCCACTGCCCCCAACCGTCGATCGGCGTCGACGGACGCCGTCTCCGCCTCGACGAGTACCTCGGCGACTCCTTCACCATCCTGACCGCCGCCGACCCCTCGCCGTCGCTGCAGGCCCTCGCCCACGCGCTCGGCGTCCAGGTGGTCCCCGTGACCGGCCTCGGCGACGACGGAACCCTCGCCGCCTGGCTGCGCGGTGGCCGGGCGGACGCCGTCCTGCTGCGCCCCGACCGCGTCGTCCTGGACGTGGTCCCGGCCGGCGGCCACGACTTCACCGACACCGCCGGCTGGGCCCGCCTCCTGCACACCACGCGCAGCCCCGCCCCTTCCCCACGGACCGTAGAGAACAGCCTGCCGAGGAGCGCCGCACGATGACCCGGCCGGAGCCTTTCACGACGCCCGACCCCCAGGCTGTCGCGAGCAGCCGCATCATGGACTTCGCCCGCCGCGTCGGACGCGACGGCGCCGACTACGCCTCCCTGCACCACTGGTCGGTGACCGACCTGGAAGGCTTCTGGGGCGCGGTGTGGGAGTACTTCCGCGTCGACGCGGACACCGGCTACGAGCAGGTGCTGGCCGAGGAGCGGATGCCCGGGGCCCGCTGGTTCCCCGGAGCCACCCTCAACTACGCCCACCACGCCCTGCGCCACCCGGCGGACGACGACGTGGCGATCATCGCCCTCGACGAAACCGGGGCCGCGCACGAGGTGACCGCGGGCCGGCTGCGCGCCCAGGTCGCCTCGGTCGCCGCCACCCTGCGCGACCTGGGCGTCGGCCGGGGCGACCGGGTGGTCGGCTACCTGCCCAACACCCCGCACGCCATCGTCGCGTTCCTCGCCGCCGCGAGCCTCGGCGCGGTGTGGTCGGTGTGCGGGCAGGACTACGCCCCGAAGGCCGCCGCCGACCGGTTCGGCCAGCTCGCACCCACCGTCCTGATCGCGGCGGACGGCTACCTGTTCAACGGCACCACCCACGACCGCCGCGACGCCGCCCTGGAACTCGCCGGCGCGCTGCCCGGGTTGAAGGCCACCGTGCTGGTGGACCACGTGGGCCTGCCGTGGCGGCCCCAGGCGTACCCGTCGCCGGTCGTGCCGTGGGAGGAGGCCTCCACCCGTACCGAGGAACTCACCTGCACGCCGGTGCCGTTCGACCATCCGCTCTGGGTCGTGTTCTCCTCGGGCACCACCGGCCTGCCCAAGGGCATCGTCCACGGCCACGGCGGTGTCCTGCTGGAACACCTCAAGACCCTCGGCCTGCACTCCGACCTCGGGCCCGGCGACCGCCTGCTGTGGTACACCACCACCCACTGGATGATGTGGAACCTGGTCGCCTCGACACTGCTGACCGGCGCGACGACCTGCACCTACGACGGCAGTCCGGCCCCCCTCGCCAAGCTCGACGTCCTGTGGGAGCTGGCCGCCCGCCACCGGGTCACCGTCTTCGGCACCAGCCCCCAGTACCTGCTGGCCATGGCCAAGTACGGCATCGACCCGTCCAGCCATGACCTGTCGTCGGTCCGCGTCGTCGGGTGCACCGGCTCGGCCCTGCCGGCCTCCGCGTACCCGTGGGTCCGCGACCACGTCGGCGGCCACGTCCTGCTCGCCTCCATCAGCGGCGGCACGGACGTGGTGTCCGGCTTCGCGGGCAGCGCGCCCACCACGCCCGTCTGGGCCGGGGAACTGTCCGCACCCCAGTTGGGTGTCGCGCTGGCCGCGTACGACACCGCCGGCCGCCCGGTCGTCGACCAGGTCGGAGAACTGGTCGTCACCCGGCCCATGCCGTCCATGCCGCTCGCCTTCTGGAACGACCCCGACGGCAGCCGCTACCACGACGCCTACTTCTCCACCCACCCCGGCGTGTGGCGCCACGGTGACTGGATCACCCACACCTCCCACGGCTCGGTCGTCGTCCACGGCCGCTCCGACAGCACCCTGAACCGCAACGGCGTACGCCTGGGCAGCGCGGACCTCCACGACATCGTCGAGCGCCTCCCGGAGATCACGGAAGCCCTGGTCATCGGAGCCGAGGAAGCCGACGGCGGCTACTGGATGCCCCTGTTCGTCGTCCCGGCGCCAGGAGTGGCGCTGGACGAGGCGCTGCGCGAGAAGATCAAGGAGGCGATCCACAGCGGCGCCTCACCGCGCCACGTCCCCGACGAGATCCTCGAAGTCCCGGGCATCCCGCACACCCGCACCGGCAAGAAACTCGAAGTCCCCGTCAAACGCCTCCTGCAAGGCGCCCCCGCCGAACAGGTCGTCAACCCCGCCGCCGTGGACGCCCCCGACCTCCTCGACCACTACGCCCGCCTGGGCGCCGCCCGCCGGAACCGGCCGTCATGACGACTGCGTAGATCACCCTCCTCGTCGGGCCCTGCCTGGCCTTCCTGCCCCTCGGCCCGCCCAAGAGAAGCTGACCGGCCGCTCCGTCAAGGCACGCAAGACCACCGAAGGCTGGTACCTGCCCGCCGAACTCGAAGCACGAGCATCGACGCTGGAGTGCGCCGTAAGCAGGGCATAGCTCGGATGGTCTGGATCCTTCTCCGTATTGCGTGTCTCAAGATCAGACATGAGGCTGGGCAGCGGCGGTGGAGCGTGGGGCAGCGGCAGAACTGAGGCACGTGCGAGTGAGCTCTTTGTGAGATGCATGTGTTGCTGTCGGCTCAGCGGTGACGCCACAGCGAGTGCAGTCGCAGGACATCCATCTGCCAGTGCTGTTGGAGTCCGTTCTGCGGGTGCGGCAGCTCTCTGCCGAGCGCAGCCGCGACCTCGTGGTAGACCCCAGTCGGGGCGTGGTCACCCGTGACGACAAGAGCGGACAGCAACGGTTCGCCAGTTGGCGTGTCACGGTCGACCCGGGTGAGCAGCTCACGCTGCTCCGATCCCCGCAACCAGGGCAGGTCGAGATCCACCCGGCGGCTTATTCCCGACCAGGTGATGGTGGATTGGTGACGGGCGACATCACGGAGAACGAGCCCCACGGCCTCGGCGAGTTCGCTGAGGGCAGCCTCCGGGAGGGCACGGTTCTGTGCCACCTCCCCGGGCGTCGGTTCGGCCGTCACCCTCGCGCCATTGGTCGTCGCCGTGGTGGCGCCAGCCGGCGGCGTCGAGCCGGTGGGTTCGAGGCGCGGGGAGGCCGGTCCCGCCATAGTGGCCTGCTGCCGAAAGCAGATCTCGAACAGCTCCTGAAGATCTTGGGGGACACCGCCGACGAGCTTGCGCCGGAGGATCTTGGCGTGGGCGAGATCGCTGCGCAGGGTGAGTGTGTCCCCGTTCTCGCCGGCCCGACGAGCGGGTCAGCAACACGAACTTTCGTCCGCCCCACCTATCGGCCTGCCCCTCGCCCCACCCCCGTCAATTTCACCCCCACCCCACGTCCCGACGGGCCCGGCTACTCGATGTCCTCGTACTCCTCGTCGTCCTCGTACTCCTCGTCATCTCGATGATCCACGGCCGGGGAGTTCACGAGGATGTCGCCACCCAACTTGCGCACCTCGTCGAGGATGCGGTTCTGCTCCTCGGCCGATCCGAACGGGTGCGAGGTGGTGGCCCGTGCCTCAGGAGCCTCCGCGAGGGCCATCAGCCGCTTCACGGCCTGCCGCGCGTCGTTCACGGCATGGCGCAGGGCTCGCCGCTCGGCCGCCAACTGGGCGTGGATGGACTGATCGGCGCTGGCCTTCTCCTTCTCCGAGTTCTGCTCGTCCTCGACCTCGCGAGCCTTCCCCGGGTCGGAGAGCACCACGATGCTCCACTGACTGAGTGCTTCGGGGGCCACACCCCCCGCGTCCCTGCGGATCTTGTCCTCAGCAGTGAGGTCGACCGCCGGGACGGAGTACATCGTGGCCGTGTTGCGTCCGAGGAGCTGAGTGTCGGTGAAGGCGTTGAGGCACTCCCGCTCCGGGTCGAAGGCCTTGGCGGCGAAGGCCAGGGTCCACAACCCCTCCTCGGACTCCGCGAGCCCGGCGATGATCTGGTCCGCGTTGGCGCGGAACGGGACCGTCCGACCCACCGCCGACCCGACGTTGCGCGTGATGAGCTTGTCCGTGATGAGCGCGACCCCTCCGGCCACCGCGAGGGTCTGCCTCGCACTCTCGTTGCCGTTCAACGCGGGCTGGACGAGTTCGGCGAAGTCCGCCGTGGGAACCGGCTGCCAGTTCCCCATGACGCCCTTGGTGAGCACGCCGCCGTTCGCCCAGGCGTTCCGCGCTTGCTGGAGCGATCCCGCTTTGTACCCGCGCCAGGGCAGGTCGATGACCGGCCCGAGGAGTTCCGCGTACCCGGCCGTCCTCATCTTGCTGGTGCCCTTGATGTCCTTGGCGAACCGCTTGACCTGCTCGAAGATCTCGGGCCGGGTGAGGAAGTTCACCAGGTAGACGGCCCGCCAGAGTGCTGTGCCCGGAATGCGGTTGTTCTGGAAGACGGCGGGTAGTTCCGCTGGCTTCCGGCGACCGATCGCGAGCCCGATGATCTCCTCCAGGAGATTGTGCTGCGGCAGCCCGGGAAGGCGGATACGGCTGATCGCCCTGGTGCCGACCTCGACGTTCTGCGCTGCAGCGTCCCAATGCCGGAACTCGACGTGGATCGAGGCGAGGATGGAGCGGATCGCGTCGTCGAAGACCTCCTCCGCGGAGAGCCCGGCCGAGCTGTGCCGGTGGACGCCGACCGTGACCTGGGCCGGCAGGACAAGGGTCTGGCCAAGGCGTACCGCGCGGTCCGTCGGCTGCGCCTCGTTCACTCCACGCTGGAATTCGGCGAGGAAGCCGACGAGTGCCTCCTGCCGGCCGAGCGCCATGCGCTGGCTGAGCGCCTTCTCGCTGGCACCGCGTCGCTGGGGCTTCTCGGCGCTCAGCACCTTGAGAGCCGTCGCGGCGATGTCGTCGGCGTACGGCGCTTCCCCTTCGGTGAGCAGTGCCCAGGCACTGGTCAGACGCGTGATGCCGTCGCGAACGGCGAGGACGTCGATGTGTTCGCTGCCGTCGGCGAACTCGAGCCGGCACGGGTGCGCGATGACGGCACGGGTGATCCGCCGGGCCAGGATCGACCGGTCGTAGGGATTCGGATTGGCGTGTCGAGTCTGCTCGATGGTCTGCGTGAGGTGGTCCCGCAGATGGCCGCGATTGCGGTAGCGGTAGACGACACGGGCATACGGCCGTCCGCCCTCGTCCACATCGCCGTGGACCTCCGGGTCGCTCACGGGCAGTGCTCCCTGGCTGGTCCGCGGCTGGTGCCCCGGGAAGAGTTCGGTCAGCCATACCCTGGTGTGGAGCGAGCGGAGTGTTGCCCCTTCCACGTGTTCTTCGATCAATGCGGGCGCCTGCCCCTTGGAGGAGCGCAGTTGGGCTGCCGCCGCGTGGGGGGAGACGACGGCACGAGCCACGACGTGCCACCCGTCTTCGTCCAGTGAAGCGCCCTCGGCTGCCAGGCCCTCTCGCACCAGTGCGGACCGATCACCCGCGGTGGCGGGAGTCGGCAGGGTCCGCTCGAATCCCGAGACCGTGAACTCCTCCCCCGCGAAGCGGAACGAGATGCTCTCGGGGTCGCTCGCCGGTGTCACGACACGGGACCCGTGGTCGCCATCTTCCTCGTCGATGACCTGGGATTCGCTGACGTCAGACATGTTCTTCCTTGCAAGAGAATGTCAAAGTTGACTGATTTCCATCGATTGCCCCACTGGCTGGCCACTGCCTCGGCAGTTAGACTGGGGAACGCAGTCAGGGCTCGCGCCCCGTGCGCGTGCCAGGTCTGCTTTCACGGACCCCGGCCGGCGGCCGGGGTCTCGTCATGCCGCCACCCTGTCCGATCCCTCGGTCAACTCCGTTCTGGGGCCGGGGCCTTCGGCAGGTACCGGCCGAACCAGCCCCACATCATCCGCTTCGCCTCCTGCCTGGCGATCGACTGGCACGCGGCGTGTGCCACCAGGTCCGCCATCTGGAGCCACTCCGAGGTGTCGGCCGGAGCCTGCGCGGCCGGCAGTGGGATCCACCGGGGGTTCACCAGCCGGTGGACCTCTTCGTAGAGTCCCTCGGTCCCGTCCCCGTCGACGATCAGCCCAGCAGGTTCACCGATCTCGGCCAGCCGACGGTCCAGGCGACGGAGCAGTCCCTCGTAAGCCCGTCGCTTCGCCGTCCCCCAGTGCGAGGGCTCTTCGGCGTAGACCGTCACGATGTCGAGTGAGGGCCAGGAGCCGATCACGGAGAGGGCCTCCTGGGCCATGCGGTACCGCTCGATCTTGCGGGGATTCAACCCGCCCGGACGGCCACGCCCTCCGAGGAAGTCGGTCGCGTGCAGCTCGAAACCGACTGGCACGCTGTGCTCGTGGTTCCACTGGCGGCGCATGTTCTGCCAGTCGGCTAAGACTTCGGGGGCCAGTACAGGGGAAGCCCCGATCGCGGTGTAGAGCGCGAGGCCGGTCTTGGGGATCCCGGAATCGTCGACGTACCACAAACGGTCGACCGACTGATGGGCGTTGATGGTGGTTCCCGGCCTTTCGCTCGAATCCGAACATGATCAGGACGATCTGCGGCTGCACCGCTTCGAACTGATCGACCAACCGGGCTGAGACACGGTCGGGCACACGGATTCGGGCGATACGTGCTGCGTCTCCCCACCACCAGGCTCCCCGGGCCCTGTCTCGACGGCCTGCTGAGACTCAACGAGTCTGTGAGGTCCGCCAGTCAGAGTTTTCGGGTAGCGTTCGGCCGTCTGCCGAATGCCGGTCACTAGGTCGTGGAGGGCTCGTACACGCCCAGGCTAGATCCACTGCCTTCACGCGGTCAATTCAACTATTTATAGGAAGAGTTGAGTCGTATGGTCCACCTGTCCACGTGATCGACAGTGGCCTGCTCGCCCCGGAGTGAGGAAGCGGCGGCGAACTCCAGGTCGGTCGCGCGGGCCCTGCGGCGCGCGGGGAGGAGTGCGCCGCCGATCGGTTGACACGGGGCTGCCGAGCCTGAGTAAGCGTCGAAGGTGCTGCCGCCGACGATCGTGGTGACGGTCTCTGCGCCACCCGGTCCTGTTCCTGCCGCGGCTCCGCAGAACTCCAGGGGCGGACGAGGCCGGCCGTCGCCGCTGTGCTGGCGGGGCACATCCGCAAGGCGTACCGGGATCCCGAGGCGCGCCGCGGCATGCGGACCAGCTGCGTGGGCCCGAGTGGGCCGATCGCAACCACCCCCGGTGACTGAGCGAGGACGAGCCCGACGACGCACGGAACGCCGCTTACCGGGACGACCGGTGACCAGCGGCGTTTCGCGTGCCGGGGGAGCGGAGCACTATGCGAACTGGCCGTACGCGTAGTCCCACAACCTGTCCGCAGCGACCGAGTCGATCGACTACCGCTCGACGCCTGACATCGTGAACTCGGCTCCTCCGTACCTGACTTCGGACTCGGGGTTATCCTCGAAGCGGCGGCCCGTGACACCCTTCACCAGCGGTGAGGCGTTCCCCTCCTCGTCCGCGACGGGGCCGCTCCAGCCGTCGCAGAAGGCACCCGGATGGATCGCAGCCGGCGAGGTCAAGCGCGGCGGCCTCGGCGGTGGGGAACTCCCTGAGGACGGGCTCGGTGGCGGCCGGGTTCCCGGTTGCGACGACGACCGGGGCGCCGGCCCTTGCAGAGGGCGCGTAAGGACTCGATCCCGGTCCCCGAGGCCCCGCCGGTCACGATCATGCGCTTGCCGGTCAGGTCGACCCCGGACAGGATCTCCGCCGCCGTCGCCCCGCTCGGAGAGCGGGGAAAGCAGCGAGTCCTGCACGTCCAGCGGGCAGTGGTCGCGGTCCTCGGCGCGCAGCGCGGCCAGTTCCTCGGCGTACCGGACCTGGGCAGGCGGGCGCTGGAGCTACTCCCCGGTGGTGGTCGTGGTCGCGGCGGCCTTTCCCGGGTGGTCGTCGGTGAGGTGGCGAGGGATCACAGCGTGGTCAGCTCGGTGAGGTCGGCGATCACCTCGGAGGCGATCACCGGGTCGAGCTCCGCGAACGTCGGGAAGGTGCGGTTGTGGGTCCAGTAGTCGCCCGGGCGCCTGTCGAGCCACACCGTTTCCACCCGCTGCTCGGGGTAGGTGTCGAACATGCCGACGGCGATGCCGTCCTCCGGGGCGATCACCACGTAGAGGTCGGGCCCGACCCGGCGGGACAGCCACTGCTCGACCCCGTTGTCCTGGGGCTCGCCGCGCCGCCAGCCGCGCCGTTCCATTCCGACCAGCCGGGTGGTGGGCAGCACCGGACCGTTCTCGAAGCGGGTGAGGCGGTGGCCGGCCCGCTCCTCGTCGGTCAGTGCGTACACCGGGCGGCCGAGCTGGCGGAACGGCTGCAGGATCTCGTGGTCGGCGAACAGCTCCGACCAGTCGGCGAGGCCGTCGCCGAGCAGGAGCGGGTGCGCCAGCCGGACGGAGGCCGTGGCGGGCAGTGCGAACGCCTCGTCCCGGACGTCCGCCAGGGTGCGGTCCTCGGCGGCGTGGAACGCCGTCACCGTGCCGTCCGTCTCGGACAGCCACACCAGGCGGCGCGCCAGGTGCCACAGCAGCGGATGCCCGACGAGGAGCTGGTCGAACTCCTGCGCCGTCCACGAGCGTTGGGTGACCATCGCCTCCTCCAGGCGGCGGATCTGGTCCCCCGCCACCGTGCGGACATCCTTCTTCAACGCGGCGAAGCGCTTGCGCTCGGCGGGCGCCAGCTCGGCGTCGTCCCGCGCCCCCGGGGCTGGCAGGTCCTTGCGGCGGGCGCCGGCCCCGTCCAGCACGTACGGCTTGAGCTGCTCGTCGAAGCCGACCGTGAACGTCCGAGGGCCGTAGTCGATGACGGTGGTCCCGTCGGCCTCCAGCCCGAAGTCCGGGACCAGACGGTCGGACAGCTGCTCCCCGGTCAGGCCGAGACCGGCCGCCACCTCGGAGATCTTCTCCTGGGCCCGGGTCTTGAGCGCCTTGAACTGCACCCGCTGGGCGATGCCGTGCAGGTGCAGCAGGGCCACGTCGGTGCCGATGACGGCCAGCACCTCCAGGCCGTCCACCGCCCGGTGGTGCGCCCCCTCGCCCGGCCAGGCGCGGAGCACCGGCGTCAGCCGGCGGACCGTTTCGTCGTCACCGAACCGGCCGAGCACGTGCAGCGCCCACCCGTCCTGGGCCGGCATGCCGGCCAGCCGCCACTGCTCGAACACCGCCCAGCAGAACTCCGCCAACGACCGCGGCTCGCACAGCCGGGCCACCTCATCGAGGCCCGGGTAGAACGCCCCGGGCGCGGACAGCGCGAGCATGGTGAGCACGTGCCGCACCGCCTCGGCGGGCAGGGCGCCCTCGGCGCCGCGCAGCAGCAGCTGCGGCAGTACCACCGGCTCCGTCCAGTCGCAGGGCGGGGGCAGCTTCGCCGGGAGCGCGGTCACCAGCGGGTCGGCCGACAGCAGTGCGCCCACGGCCTCCTCCGCCTTCGGGCCGTACTCGGCGGCCACCGCACGCACCGCCGCCGCGCCGTGCGCCTCGGCGATCACCCGCAGGGCCTGCTCGGCGCCGTGCCGGGCCGCCCCGGCCTTCCCGAGCGCGGCGGGCACCAGCAGCCGGGCCGCGTCCACGCCGTGCCGGGTGAACCAGGAACGCGCGTTGCTCCCGGCCGACTTGAGGCGCACCAGCCAGTCCGCCATGGTCTCGGCAACCTGGGCGTCCAGGTACGGGAGCAGCAGGGGCGCGTGCGTGGCCGGGTTCCCCACCGCTGCGGCCCGGATCGGTTCGACGGCGTCCGTCCCGAAGCGGGCGGCGACCCGGCGCAAGGAGTCCCCGGAGTGCCAGATGCGCTCACCGGCGCGCCACTGCGCGAGCAGGGGCCGGGCCAACTCCTCGTCGCCGTACGCGAACAGCGCGAGCTCGGCGTGCTGTCCGCCGCGCAGCCGGGCGTCCTCGGGTTGCCCGACCCTGGCCCGGATCGTGGCCGCGACCCGCTGCCAGTCGTCGTCCGACCAACTCGTGTACCAGGACTCGGAGGTCGCCGCCCACGCCTCGCGCTCACCCGGCAGCCACCGCATCTGCGGTTCCCGAGGCACGCTGAGGCCGGTCAGCACGCGGGGCTCGCCGGCGGAGCGCGGCCGCGTCCACGGCGGGCTGGTGAACAGCTCCGGCAGCGAGTCGAGGCCGACCTCCGGCACCCGCTCGCCGAGGTCGGTGAGCGGCTCGACCAGGGCCGCCTGCTCCGGCGTCAGCTCCGGCAGCAGTTCGAGCGCGGTCGCACGGTGGACGGCGACGTGGCCGGTGAGAAGCTGCTGGGCGAGCCGCTGCGCGGCCGGGTCGGCGGAGGCCGTCGCGGCCTCGGCGAGCAGGCGCAGGGCACGTCGGGGGAAGCGGCGGAGAGCGGCGATGAGGGCGGCGCGGGTGGACTTGATGCCGTCCTGCTCGGCCAGTAGCCCCCGGAAGCCCTCGTCGGAGGGGAGCTCGGCGAGCGCGTCCAGGATCCGCTTCCTGCCGTCCTTGTGGTGGTAGCTGGTGGCCAGGTCGTGCAGCATCACCGGTGCTGCGCCGCCGCCGAGGCCCTCTGCCACGGTCGCGATGATCTCGGTGGACCAACCGTTATAGCCCAGGCTCGGCAGCGGGGGGAGCTTCTCCAGGGGTTCCGCCGAGGAGAGCGAGCACAGCAGCATCGACCACTCGACGGCGGCCAGTCGGGAGCCCGACGCGACGCACTCCTCGACCCAGGCGGTCTCGGACGGCACCAGGTACGCCGCCACCACCAGGCGGGTCAGGTTGTTCCGGCAGCCCGCCAGGGCCTCGACCGCCGCGCGGTGGGTCTCCTCGTCGCAGGCCGCCAGCAGCGACCGGACCCGGTCCGCGGCGGGACGGTACGCGCCGTGCCTCTGGTCGGCCCCGCGCCGGACGCGGGGGTGGACGGACCTCTGGTGGATCCAGTCGGTCTCGACAGTAGTCGTGAACAGCTCGACGGTGGCCCTGGCCGCGAACGGCAGGCCGAACTCCGCTACCCAGGCATCCACGGCCAGGCTGATCTTGTTCTTGGCCGGGTATGCGTACACGGCGGCGAGCACCGCCGCACCGAGTGGGTCCCGGCTGCCGGACTGGTGGGCGCGGGCAGCCGCGACCAGCTCCGCGTCACTGCGCTCCGAGGTGAGCGTCTGCTCCAGCCAGTCCGCCATCTGCCGCAACCCGTCGTGGTACGAGGCCACCGGCTCCTTGCCCGGCGCGGACGGCTTCCGGGGAATGCCGCCCCGCCGCGGGATCAGGGCCCGACGCCAGGCGTCCGGCATGACGAAGACGTCCTCGTCCTCCGGAGCGGCGGCCTCGGCCGTGGGCGCGGACACGTCCGGCTGCGCCACGGGGACCGGATCCGCCGCTGCACCCGGTTCCGTGCCCGCCCCCGCACCGATCTCGTGGTAGCCCTTGCGCTCCTTCGCGGCGACCGCCTTGGCGAAGTACGCCTGCGCCTCATCCACGGTCGGGAACGCCTTGACCTGCTCCCGCCCGTCCGTACCGGACCGCCCGTACCGCACGGTCACCGCGACACCGTCGACCGCGGCCTCCCAGAACTTGTCCGAGCCGCCCTCGACGAACTCCCAGCGCCGCACAGCCCCGCCCCTCTCCTCGCACTGATGATCAGGAGACGAACGTTAGCGAGCCCCACCGACAAGTCCCCGGCCCTTCGCCCCTCCGGCACTCACCTCCCCGCCGGTCAACCCTGCAGTCGCTGGCTGACTTGGTGTCATGCGTAGGCTGCCTCCCCCGCATGCGCGGGTGAGTGGAGGCGCTCGGTGGCGCCGAGTCAATCAGTCACAGTCAACGGGTGTTTGGCGACTCCCAGTCAACCTCGGTGTCGAAGACCGCGGTGACGGGTGCGTGGTCGGACCAGCGTTCGCCGTGGGTGGCGGCGCGTTCGACGTAGGCCTCGACGGCCTTGGCGGCGAGGGCGGGCGTGGCGACCTGGAGGTCGATCCTCCAGCCGGAGTCGTTGTCGAAGGCGCGGCCTCGGTAGGACCACCAGGTGTAGGGGCCGGTGCGGTCGGGGTGGAGGGCGCGGACGACGTCGACGTAGCCGGCCTCGTCGTAGACGCGGGAGAGCCAGGCGCGTTCCTCGGGGAGGAAGCCGGCGGACTTCTGGTTGGCCTTCCAGTTCTTGAGGTCCTCGGGGCGGTGGGCGATGTTCCAGTCGCCGCAGACCACGACCTCGCGGCCGTCGGCGGCGGCGCGGGCGCGCAGGGCGGTGAGGTGGACGAGGAATTCCGCCATGAAGCGTTCCTTCTCGTCCTGGCGCTCGGTGCCGACTTCGCCGGAGGGGAGGTAGAGACTGGCGACGGTCAGGCCGGGAAGGTCGATTTCCACATACCTGCCCGAATTGTCGAATTCCTCGGATCCGAATCCGATCGCGGTGCGCTGCGGCTCCGTGCGGGAGAGGATGGCGACGCCGGCGCGGCCCTTGGCGACGGAGGGGGCCCAGACCGCGTGCCAGCCGTCCAGGTCGCGCAGCTCGACGGGCAGCTGCTCGGGCTCGGAGCGCACCTCCTGCAGGCAGATCACGTCCGCCTCGGTGCCGGCCAGCCACTCGACGAAGCCCTTCTTGGCCGCCGCCCGGATTCCGTTCACGTTCACACTCGTCACCACGATCACCCGGGCAGCCTACCGACTGGCCGTATCCGGTCCGCACCGTGACGCGCGGCGGCGGGCGCGGGAGGGTCCTGTCGTGAACGCGGCATGAATATGTGCGACGGTTGCGTCAAGCGCTGCCATTGGTCTTGACCATCTCCGGAAGAAGCCCCTAGGGTCGCTTACTGCAAGGACCTTTAATAAAGAAGGACGGATAAAGCCCCGCTCTCCCACCTGCCGCGACAGCGGACGGCGGGCCCGGTATCCGCCCTCCTTGTCGCAGGGCGGACAGCACACAGGTGGAGGACGCGGTGGGAACGACTGGACAGCTTTCGGCGGTGCCGGAGCCGAAGTACTGGCACCTGCGCACCGTGCTGCTGCGCGCCATCGACTCGGAGTTCTCCACCGGCCAGGTCCTGCCCAACGAGCGTGAGCTCTCCGCCCGCTTCGGTGTGGCCCGGGCGACGCTGCGGCAGGCGCTCGACCAGCTGGAGCTGGAGGGCCGCCTGGTCCGGCGCCGGGGCATCGGCACGCTGATCGCCGCCCCGCGGGTCGGCGTCCCGGTGAACCGGCAGGAGGAGGGCTGGCCCGGCGCCGCCCGCAGCCAGTCCTGGCGGACGATCGACTGCACCACCGCCCCCGCCACCGCGCAGCTGGCCAGGACGCTCGGCATCGCCGAGGGCGCCACCGTGCACACCGTCCGCCGGGTCCGCCTGGTGGAGGGCCGCGCGATGGCCACCGAGTCGCTGCACGTCCCGGCGGCCGCGCTGCCGCACCTGCCCGGCTTCCGCGCCGAGAGCGACCGCGCCCGCTCGGTGCTGCGCCAGCTGGAGCGCCTGGAGGTCGACGGGGAGTCGCGCTCGGTCGAGCTCGGTGTCGCCGAGGCCGAGCAGGCCGCGCTGCTGGAGCGCCCGCCCGGTACCCCGGTGCTGGTCATGACCACCCAGTACGCCTCGGCCGGCCGCCTGGTGGCGGTGGCCGTCGCGACCTACCGGGCGGACACCTGCAAGCTGACCTTCGGCGAGGCCGGCCTGGTCGAGGTCACCCCGGTCGCCGCCGCGACGTCGGCGGACGTGCGCACCGCGTCCTGACGTACCGCGTCCGGACGGACCGCGGCGTGACGTACCGCGTCCTGACGTACCGCCTCCTGACGTAACCGCGGAGTGACGCGCCGCCCCTGAACCACCTGCCGAAAACCCTCAGGTCGAGGCCCGGACGCCAACCGGCGTCCGGGCCTTCGCCGTTGGGAAGCCGACGGTGGAGCAGCGGTGTCGCCGCCGCGCTGCCGCCGCCCGCGTCAGACCCGGGGCGGGTCGACCGCGAAGAGCTGCTCCTCGACGTGGTCCAGGGCGACGCGCAGGGCGCCCATCGCCACGACCTCCGAGCCGAGTGCCGCCAGGGCGACCTCGGGGGCGCGCAGCGTGAACTGGGAGAGGCGCTCGCGCAGCGGGTCCAGGACGCCGTCGAGGCCGGCCGCCCAGCCGCCGATGACCACCAGCTGCGGGTCGATGGCCAGCACGAGCGCGGCGACGCCCTGGACGAGTCGGGTGAGGAAGCGGTCCATGGCGACCTTGGCGACCTCGTCGCCCTCCCGGGCCAGCCGCAGGACGCGGGCGACGGCGGCCTCGTCCAGCGGGTTGAGCGGCTTGCCGGTGGTGGACAGCAGGCGCTCCGGGGTGACCTCCTGGCCGAGCAGGTGCAGGGCGCCGATCTCGCCGGCCGCGCCGCCGTAACCGCGGTGCAGCCGGCCGTTGATGAGGGAGCCGGCGCCCGGGCTGAGGCCGGCCATCACGAAGACGACGTCGTCGGCGCCGACCGCCGAGCCCTGCCAGTGCTCGGCGATGGCGGCGAGGTTGGCGTCGTTCTCGATCAGGACCGGGCAGCGGAAGGAGCGCCGCAGCCGGGCGCCGAGGTCGAGGCCGGTCCAGCCGGGCATCGCGGTGCCGAGCCGGACGGTGCCGTCGCGGTCGACGATGCCGGGGGTGCCGATGCCGACGGCCCAGAGGTTGTCCCGGGAGATGCCGGCCTTGCGCAGCACCTCGGCGACGGCGGTGCGGACGGCGGTGAGCCGCTCCTCGGCGTCCAGGGTCTCGTCGACCGGCTTGAAGTGACTGCCCACCACCTCGCCGGTGAGGTCGGCCAGGATGACCCGGACGTCGTGCACGCCGATCTCGATGCCGAGGATGTGCCCGGCCTCGGCGCGGAAGCGGAACCAGCGGGCGGGGCGGCCGCGGCGGCCGGTGCCCGGCTGGCCGTCCTCCTTGGGCTGCTCGACCTCGGCGACCAGCCCGGTCTCGACCAGGCCCTCGATCACGCCCTCGACGGTCGGCCGGGAGAGCCCGGTCTCGCCGACGAGCTGAGTGAGGGTCACGGAGTGGCCGTTCCGCAGCGCCCGGAGCGTGACCGCCGCGTTGATCCGCCGCAGCAGCGAGGAGTCTCCTCCGGTGAGCCGATCCGCCAATGCGATGCCCTTCGCCGTTCGCGCGACTGCCCTGGCGCGCGGTGTCGAGTGCGCGGAGCCCACCGAATGGCCCGCGGGGTTGCGCCCCCGGAACCCCGGAACGCGGCGGCGGGAGGCCGCCCGCGCGAGGGCCGGAGGACATCCGGAGCCTACCCGGGGAGCGCCCCGGGCGGCGAGGATCCTCGCAGCTCATCCAGGCTTCGGTATCGAACTGGTACGGATCGGGTGGCGGTGGGTGACCAGGGCTTCACCGCGCGGCCACGGATGGTCGCGGACGAGACGAAGACCCTCCGGCCCAGGCCCGGCCCAGGCCCGGCCCTGGCGCAGGCCCGGCCCTGGCGCAGGCTCAGGCCCCGGCCCGGCTCAGGCCCCCGCTCAGTCCACCCGCGCCGCGAACAGACGCTGCCCCAGCAGCGCCATCGGGTGCCCGTCCTCCGGCAGGATGCGGACGGTCGGGCAGCCCGCCGCGGTGAGGGCGGCCTGCCAGCGTCGCGGCGGATGGGCGGTGGCGGGGCTCTGGGCGTCGCCGGTGATCAGCAGGTCGAGCTGTTCGGCGGTGGGGGCGAGCAGGAGCAGCCGGCCGCCGGGGGCGAGCAGGCGGACCAGCGCCCGGACTTCGTCCTCGGGCGGGCGGGCCGCCGACGCGGTGGCGACGACGACGTCGTAGCGACCGCCGTCGGCGGTGAGGTGGTGCGCGGCGGCGGGGCGGGGCCGGGCGGCGAGGGCGCGCGCGACGGCGGTCTCGGCGCCGTCGAGGGCGAGGCCGAGTTCCAGGACGCGCAGCGGCGCCGGTCCGTCGTGGGCTTCTGCGGTGCGGCGCACCAGTGCGCCGAGGGCGGTGCCGAGGTAGCCGCGGGCGGCGGTCCAGCGGACGGGGGCGGTGGTCGGACGGGGCGTCTCCTCGCCGCTGAGCAGCCGGGGCAGCCGCGCCGCGCCGCGCCGGACCCGGTCCAGGGCGGCGGCCGGGCCGAGTCCGTCGGCCCAGGCCTCGACGGCCGGCCGCCAGGACTCGCGGACCTCGGCGGCGGTGAGCGGGGGCACGTCGTGGCGGACGTGGAAGACGGGGCCCTGGGCGCCGCCGTCGTGGCGGGTGATCAGCTCGTGCCGGGCGAGGGCGTCGAGCCAGCGGGTGACCCGGGGGCGCTGGGCGGGGGTGACCATGGCGGTGGCGAGCAGTTCGGCTTCGGAGTACTCGCGGGCGGGGTCGGTGAGGACGCCGCTCTGCTGGAGGGTCAGCAGCAGGGAGGTGAGCACGGACCGGTCGAGGTGGGCGCCGAACTCGCGGAGCTGTTCGACGGTGACGCCGATGCTGTGCTTCCAGGCGGCGGCCGTGGCGGCTTCGGCGTCGGCGCGCAGCCGGCGGTCGGCGGCTTCGGTGTCGCTGTCGGGGGCGCGGACGTGGGCGAGGACGGCGCCAAGGGCGTCGACGGCGGCGTACACGTCCTCCTGGCGGGGCTCGGGGCCGATGTGCAGGACCAGTCGCAGCGCGCCGAGGTCGTGGTCGGTCAGGCCGGGCAGTCGGCTGAGCCGCCAGAGCAGGGCGGAGGGCAGGCTGAGGTGGGTGGTGCGGTGGGCGGCGAGCGCGGCGAGCTGCTCGTCGGGGTGCCGTTCGGGGTTGTCGCAGTGGACGGTGCCGCCGGTCAGGAGGGTGGCGAGGGCGAGTTCGACGGCGAGGTCGGTGACGGGGTGCAGCACGGTGTGCCGGATCGGCGGCGGGCCGAGGACGCCGGCCCAGTACCGCAGCCGCTGCTCGGCGGCGCGGGCGGCGGAGGGTGCCAGCGCGGCGTGGTCGGCGACGCGCCCGGCGAGGGCCCGCGGCAGGCCGCCCGCTGGGGAGACGCCGAGCAGCAGGCCGATGCCGCTGATCGCGCGCCCGTCGGCGACGACGGCGGGCCGGTCGCCGAGTTCGCGCAGCGCGGTGACCAGGGCAGAAGAGTTGGGCACGGTTATCACTTCCAGGACACGGGGGGAAACCGAACTACTGAACCATGAGGTCGGGTCGGGGAAGGGCGCCGCAGAGTCAAACTTCCGTAATGATTTTCATATCGGACAGCCAAGCGGGAGGGGCGGGGCTGAGGAGAAGTGGGCGCAAAGAGGACGGACGTTCGTATTCCGGAAGTGCCGCACGGTCCCTTGACACCCGGTTCGGGTACTGGGTTACTGGGCTCGGCGCGCGCCTGACCGAACGATCGGTAGGCACCTCGGGCCAGGCCGACCAGCGAAGGAGCGACGATGACCGGCACCGCACCCGTCCCGCCCCGCCACCCGGAGGCGCCGCCCCGACACCGGGGAGAGCAGCCCCGCCGACTCGGGGAGCCGATCCCGTCCGGGCTCCTGGACGCCGGCGAGCGGATGGGGGTGGACGAGCTGCGCGCCCTCCAGCTCACCCGGCTGCGGGCCACCCTGCGGCACGCGTACGACGACGTCGAGCTCTACCGCCGCAAGTTCGACGCGGCCGGCGTCCGCCCCGATGACTGCCGCACCCTGGCCGACCTGGCCCGCTTCCCCTTCACCACCAAGGCCGACCTGCGCGAGGGCTACCCCTTCGGGATGTTCGCCGTCCCGATGGAGCAGGTCCGCCGGATCCACGCCTCCAGCGGCACCACCGGCCTGCCGACGGTGGTCGGCTACACCGAGAACGACCTCGCCATGTGGGCCGACGTGGTCGCCCGCTCGATCCGCGCGGCCGGTGGCAGACCCGGCCACAAGGTGCACATCGCCTACGGCTACGGCCTGTTCACCGGCGGCCTCGGCGCGCACTACGGCGCCGAGCGGGCCGGCTGCACCGTCATTCCGGCCTCCGGCGGCATGACCGCCCGGCAGGTGCAGCTGATCCGGGACTTCGAGCCCGAGATCATCATGGTCACCCCGTCCTACCTGCTGACCCTGCTCGACGAGTTCGAGAAGCAGGGGATCGACCCGCGCGGCACCTCGCTCCGGGTCGGCATCTTCGGGGCCGAGCCCTGGACGGAGGAGATGCGCCGGGAGATCGAGGAGCGGCTCGACCTGCACGCCGTCGACATCTACGGCCTCTCCGAGGTGATCGGCCCGGGCGTCGCCCAGGAGTGCGTGGAGACCAAGGACGGCCTGCACATCTGGGAGGACCACTTCTACCCGGAGGTCGTCGACCCGATCACCGACGAGGTGCTGCCCGAGGGCGAGGGCGGCGAGCTGGTCTTCACCTCCCTCACCAAGGAGGCGCTGCCCGTCATCCGGTACCGCACCCGCGACCTGAGCCGCCTGCTGCCCGGCACCGCGCGCCCTGCCTTCCGGCGGATGGAGAAGGTCACCGGGCGCTGCGACGACATGATCATCCTGCGCGGGGTGAACGTCTTCCCGACCCAGATCGAGGAGATCCTGCTGCGCACCCCGGGCGTCGCGCCGCACTTCCAGCTGCGGCTGGCCACGGAGGGGCGGCTGGACCGGATGACCGTCCGGGTCGAGGCCCGGCCGGACGCGTCCGCCGAGCAGCGCGACGCCGCGCGGGCGGCGATCGCCGGCGCGGTGAAGGACGGGGTCGGGGTCACGGTCGCGGTCGAGGTGGTCGAGCCGTACACCCTGGAGCGCTCGGTCGGGAAGATCAAGCGGGTGGTGGACGAGCGGGGGTGAATCCCGCCCGCCGGTGTGGATCCTGCCCGCCGGTGTGGATCCCGCGTGCCGGCATGGATCCCGCGTGCCGGCATGGATCCGCACGCCGCATGGATCCGCATGTCGCATGGATCCCGCGTGCCGGCACGGATCCCGCCCGTCGGCACGAGGTCGGAGGCGCACGGCTGTCCGGGGGGTGATGCCGTGCGCCTCCGACGTCTACAGAAATGTAGACGCCCGATCGGTGTCGAGTCCAGCCGACGTCCCGGGTACCCGTTCGGCTCACCGGATTCGTGGGCGCGGCCAATGCTTCCCAGACTCGGAGAGGAGAAGGGGGTGGACCCAACCGGAGAGGCATCTTCATGAGCATCGGGCTTCGCCGCGTCCTCGCGGTCACCGCCGTGGTTTCCCTCGGCCTCGGCATGGCGTCCTGTGGCAGCGCCAAGCAGTCATCAGGAGGCGGTTCCTCGGGTACTGCGGCCGCGAGCGGCAGCGGCGCCGTCGGAGCCGTCCGGATCGGTCTGCTGCTGCCGGAGACCAAGACCACCCGCTACGAGCAGTTCGACCGCCCGCTGATCGAGCAGAAGATCAAGGAGATCGCGCCGCAGGCCCAGATCGACTACTACAACGCCAACCAGGACGCGACGCTCCAGCAGACCCAGGTGGACACCGCCCTGACCAAGGGCGACAAGGTGCTGATCCTGGACCCGGTGGACTCCAAGTCGATCCAGTCCTCGGTCCAGAAGGCCCACGACGCGGGCGTCAAGGTGCTCGCCTACGACCGCCTGGCCCAGGGCCCGGTCGACGCGTACGTGTCCTTCGACAACCACAAGGTCGGCCAGCTGCAGGGTCAGGCCCTGGTCGAGGCGGTGGGAGACAAGGCCAACGCCGGCCAGATCATCATGATCAACGGCTCGCCCACCGACCCCAACGCGGCCGACTTCAAGGCCGGCGCGCACAGCGCCATCGACGGCAAGCTGAAGATCGGCAAGGAGTACGACACCCCGCAGTGGGACCCGAACCAGGCCAACCAGGAGGCCGCGGCGGGCATCACCGCGATCGGCGCGGCCAACGTCGTCGGCATCTACTCCGCCAACGACGGCATGGCCGCCGGTATCGCCACCGCGCAGAAGGCGGCGGGCATCAACACCCCGCTCACCGGCCAGGACGCCCAGCTCGACGCCATCCAGCGGATCCTGATCGGCACCCAGACCATGACGGTCTACAAGCCGTTCAAGCCGGAGACCGACGCCGCGGCAGAGATCGCCGTCGCCATGGCCGGCGGCGGTACCCCCGGCCCCTCCCTCGCGCCCACGACGGCGACCAACGGCAGCAACAACAAGGTGCTGGCCAACCTGCTCACCCCGATCGTCGTCAAGAAGGACAACGTCAAGACCACCGTGGTCCAGGACGGTCTCTACACCGTGGCCCAGATCTGCACGCCGGACTACGCCGCCGCCTGCCAGGCCGCCGGCCTCACGTAGCCGGCGTCGCCGTCCCGGCGTCGTCCGTCCGACGTCGCCCGTCCGGCGTCACCCCTTCGACGTCGCGCTCCCGACGTCCCCCCTCGAACCCGATCAGGCCCCGCCTCCACGACGGAGGCGGGGCAAGGGAGTTGGTCACTGTGGCAGGTGAGACCGTACTGGCCCTGCGTGGGGTCTCCAAACGGTTCGGCGCCGTGCAGGCGCTCACCGACATCGAACTGGAGGTGCACGCCGGCGAGGTGGTGGCCCTGGTCGGCGACAACGGCGCCGGCAAGTCCACCCTGGTCAAGGCCATCGCCGGGGTGCACCAGCCCGACGAGGGCGTCATCGAGTGGCAGGGGAAGCCGGTGACCATCCACCGGCCACAGGACGCCCAGCAGTTGGGCATCGCTACGGTCTACCAGGACCTCGCCCTGTGCGACAACCTCGACGTGGTCGGGAACCTCTTCCTCGGCCGCGAGATCCGGCGCTTCACCATCCTCGACGAGGTCGCGATGGAGAAGCGCTCCCGGGCGCTGCTGGACACCCTCTCCATCCGCATCCCCAGCGTACGGATCCCCGTCGCCTCGCTCTCCGGCGGTCAGCGCCAGGTCGTCGCGATCGCCCGTGCGCTGATCGGCTCGCCCAAGGTCGTGATGCTGGACGAACCGACCGCCGCCCTCGGCGTCGAGCAGACCGCCCAGGTGCTCGACCTGGTCGAACGGCTGCGGGAGCAGGACCACGGCGTGATCCTGATCAGCCACAACATGGCGGACGTGATGGCCGTCGCGGACACCGTCGCGGTGCTGCGCCTCGGCCGCAACAACGGCGTCTTCGACAAGCGCTACACCAACCAGGAAGAGATCATCTCGGCCATCACCGGCGCCACGGACAATGCCGTGACCCGCCGGAGGGCCCGGGGCCAGGAGGGTTCCGAGTGAGCGAGAACATCCCCGGGAGCCCCCCGGGCGGCGAGCCCGAACGCCACCACGCCCCGCTGCCCGAGGACAGCATGCCCTACGGCGGCGTCAACGCCCCCGAGCCGGTCGCCCCCGGGGCGACCCCCGCCGTCGACCCCCGGCTGATCGTCCGCCAGGAGGGCGTCAAGGGCTACATCGGGGAGTTCCGCCGCCGCCTGAGCAGTGGTGAACTCGGTTCGCTGCCGGTCGTCCTGGCGCTGATCGTGATCTGGGCCGTGTTCGGCAGTCTCAACAGCAGCTTCCTGTCCGCCCAGAACCTCTCCAACCTGTCCCAGCAGATCGTCGGCACCGGCATGATCGCGATCGGTGTGGTCTTCGTGCTGCTGCTCGGCGAGATCGACCTCTCGGTCGGCTCGGTCAGCGGCCTGTGCGCCGCGATCTACGCCGTCCTGAACGTGACCCACGGCGTCAACCAGTGGCTGGCGCTGCTCACGGCCCTGGTCGGAGGCGCCGTGGTCGGCTGCATCCAGGGCGTCTTCTTCGCCAAGGTCGGCGTCCCGGCCTTCGTCGTCACCCTCGCCGGCAACCTCGGCTGGAACGGCCTGATGCTGCAGATCCTCGGCGCCACCGGCACGGTCAACCTCCCGGGCAACGACATCGTCTCCAGGCTCTACAGCACCATCTACGGCCAGCAGGCCGCCGCCTACGGTGCGGCGGCGGTCGGTGTCCTGCTGTTCCTGTTCGCCTCCCTGGTCGACACCCGTCGGCGGCAGGCCGCGGGCGTGCCGTCCCGCCCGCCGACCGACATCGTGCTGCGCACCGTCCTGCTGGCGATCGTCGCCTTCCTCGCCGCTTACACGCTCAACCAGTACAAGGGGCTGCCGCTCGCGCTGCTGATCTTCCTGATCTTCATCGTGGTGCTGGACTTCGTGCTGCGCCGCACCTCCTACGGCCGCCAGGTGTTCGCGCTCGGCGGCAACATCGAGGGCGCCCGGCGCGCGGGCATCAACGTGGCCTGGATCCGGATCAGCGTCTTCACCATCTGCTCCACGATGGCGGCGGTCGGCGGCCTCTTCCTGGCCGCGCAGATCCAGTCGGCCAGCCAGACCTCCGGCGGCGGCAACCTGCTGATGAACGCCATCGCGGCGGCCGTCATCGGCGGCACCAGCCTCTTCGGCGGTCGCGGCAAGACCTGGTCGGCGTTGCTCGGTGCGCTGGTGATCGGCTCGATCCAGTCCGGGATGAACATCCAGGGCCTGAGCAACGCCATCCAGTTCATGATCACCGGCCTGGTCCTGCTGGCCGCCGTCGTGGTCGACTCGCTGGCCCGCCGCACCCAGAAAGCAGCGGGCCGGGCCTGAGTGCCCGGGGAGGGGCCGAGCCCCCGCGGGCGGACGAACGCTCTCCGCGGGGGCTCTATGCTGCGCACATGCCGAGTGAGCTGCGTACTCTTCAGCCGGCCGAGGACCTCGCCTTCATCCGGCGCGAGACCGAGCTGAAGCCCGTCCCCTTCGTGCCCGAGATCAGCCTGCACATGGCCGAGGACGCGATCGCCCTCTGGGAGACCACCGAGCGGGCGCGCGGCCGGGCCGGACTGCCGCCGCCGTTCTGGGCCTTCGCCTGGGCGGGCGGGGTGGCCGTCACCCGCTACGTGCTGGACCACCCCGAACTGGTGAGGGGCCGTACCGTCCTGGACGTCGCGGCCGGCTCCGGGCTGGTGGGCGTCGCCGCCGCCCGCTGCGGCGCGGCCGCCGTGCGGGCGGCCGAGATCGACGCCTACGCGGTGGCCGCGATCGGCCTCAACGCCGAGGCCAACGGGGTGCGGGTCGAGGGCGCCCTGGTCGACCTGGTGGACGGCGACGGCGCCCCGGCCGAGGTCGTCCTCGCCGGCGACGTCTTCTACGAACGCGCCATGGCCGCCCGCTTCCTGCCCTTCCTGGAACGGGCCGCGGCCCGCGGCGCCACCGTCATCGTCGGCGACCCCGGCCGCGCCTACCTGCCCCGGGAGCGCTTCACGGCGGTGGCGGCCTACCAGGTGCCGGTGGTCGCCGACCTGGAGGACACGGCGGTGAAGACCACCACGGTGTGGCGCCTCGGCTGACGGCGTGAGACGGCCATCACTTCTGATGGCCCCGCTGCTGGCAGGCCGCCGCCCGCACCACCGTCGCCGCCCGCTCCGCCCCTCCGACGAAGGCCCGGGGCGGGCGGCGCCGTCGTTCCGGCGGTCCAGGGTGTGGAATTCCCGGTGCCGGAGCGCGGCCGGCTGCTAGACAGGCTCGCATGACCGACCAGATCGCGCTGCGCCCCGCCACCCCTGACGAGATCCCCGCCCTGCTCGCCCTCTGGGGCCGGGCCGCCAAGGGGGCCAGCATCACGGACGACGAGGCGGGCGTGGCCGCCCTGCTCGCCCGCGACCCGGATTGCCTGATCGTCGCCACCCCCGCCGACGACCCGGCGGCCCTGCTCGGCACCGTGATCGCCGGGTGGGACGGCTGGCGCTGCCACCTCTACCGCCTCGCCGTCGACCCGGCGCACCGCCGTCGCGGCATCGGCGCCGCGCTGCTGGCCGCCGCCGAGGAGCGCTTCGCCGCGCTCGGCGGCCGCCGTGCCGACGCCATGGTGCTGGACGACAACGCCCTCGGCCACCGCACCTGGCAGGCCGCCGGCTACGCCCCCGAGCCGCAGTGGAGCCGCTGGGTCAAGCCGCTGGTGGGCTGACCGGGCGCGTCGCCGCCCCGTCCGGACGGCCGCCGACCGCCGGCGGCCGGGTCCGCCGGCGCGGCCCTGCCGGTCGGTGCGGTTCCCCGGGTGCCGCGCGGCAACTCCGGCCGTCAGCCGCGCAGGGCGGCGAGCCAGGCCTCGACCTCGTCGGAGCGGCGGGGGAGGGCGGCGGAGAGGTTCTCGTTGCCGTCCTCGGTGACCAGGATGTCGTCCTCGATCCGCACGCCGATGCCGCGGTACTCCTCCGGCACGGTCAGGTCGTTCTGCTGGAAGTAGATGCCCGGCTCGACGGTGAGCACCATGCCCGGCTTCAGCGGGCCGTCCACGTGGATCTCGGTGAGGGAGTGGGCGCAGTCGTGGACGTCGATGCCCAGCATGTGGCCGGTGCCGGCCAGGGTGAAGCGGCGGTGCAGGCCCAGCTCGTACACCTTGTCGGCGGTCAGGTCACCGAACAGGCCCCAGGAGGTGAGGTGTTCGGCGAGCTCGCGCTGGGCGGCGCGGTGGAAGTCGCGGAAGTCCGCGCCCGGCTTGACGGCGGCGATGCCGGCCTCCTGGGCCGCGTACACGGCGTCGTAGACCTTGCGCTGCAGGTCGGTGAAGCGGCCGCTGACCGGCAGGGTGCGGGTGATGTCGGCGGTGTAGAGGTGGTTGGTCTCCACGCCCGCGTCGAGCAGCAGCAGGTCGCCGGGCTTGGCGTGGCCGTCGTTGCGCACCCAGTGCATGGTGGTGGCGTGCGGGCCGGCCGCGGCGATGGTGCCGTACCCGACGTCGTTGCCCTCGACCCGGGCGCGGACGAAGAAGGTGCCCTCGATCAGCCGCTCCGCCGTCTCGGTGTCGGTGCCGAGCACGCGCACCACGTCCTCGAAGCCGCGGGCCGTCGCCGCGCAGGCGAAGCGCAGCTCGGCGATCTCGAACTCGTCCTTCACCAGGCGCAGTCCGGACAGGAAGACCTCGAACTCCTCGTCCCGTTCGGCGACCGCCCGGTCCTTCAGGGCCTCCTCCACGCCCGCGTCGTGGCGGCGCAGCACCCGCACCGGGCCGGTGGCGGCCCGCAGGTCGGCGCGCACGGTGCGGACGTCCCGGCAGGGGAGGCCGAGCAGCCGCTCGCTCTCGGTCAGGCTGTTGCGCCGGCCGTCCCACAGCTCGCCGTGGGTGTCCAGCCAGAACTCGCCGTTGTCGACCTCGGAGCGGTCGCGCAGGTAGAGGACGGCGGTGTGGCCGCTCTCGCCGGTGGGCTCCAGCACCAGCACCGCGTCCTGGGACTGGTCGCCGGTCAGGTAGGCGTAGTCGGAGGACGGACGGAACGGGTAATCGGTGTCGTTGGCCCGGACCTTGGGGTTGCCGGACGGCACCACCAGCAGCTCGCCGGGGAAGGCGGCGGACAGCTCGGCACGGCGACGGGCGGTGTGCGCGGCCTGCGGGACCGGCTCCAGGGCGGTGCGCTCGGTGTCGGCCCAGCCCTGCTTCATGTTCTCGGCGAGCTCGTCCGTGACGCCGCGGGTGAGGCCGTTCTTCCGGTACTTGATGGTGTCGGCGGGCTCGGTCACTAGGTTCTCCCGGTGAAGGTGGTGGGCGAGGTGCTTCGCTACGCTGCCCCGTCCGTCGGCATGCGTCCCGTACGGTATATCGAACGAGGCCGGGAGAGAAGAGGTCGAGCATGAACGACGCCGGGGAGTCCGGTCCGCACCGGGCGGGCGAGCAGGAGGAGGAGTGCGTCCGGGGCGTCCTCGCCGCCAACCTGAAGCGGGTGCGGGCGCAGCGCGGCCTGTCGCTGTCCGAGCTGTCCCGGCGGGCCCGGATCGGCAAGGCCACGCTCTCCCAGCTGGAGTCCGGGGCCGGCAACCCGACCCTGGAGACGGTGCTCGGACTCTCCCGGGTGCTCGGCGTGCCGATCTCCGACCTGGTGGAGGCGCGGCCCGCCGAGGAGGTGACGGTGGTGCGGGCGGCCGACGTCGAGGTGCTGAGCGGTCGGGGCGTCGACCTGCGCCCGCTGCGCCGGATCGAGTCCGGGGACGTCGTGTTCGAGCTCTACGACCAGCAGGTCCGCACCGACGGCACGCAGATCTCCGGCGGCCACATCGGCACCGAGCACACCGTCGTCCAGGCCGGGCGGCTGCGGGTGCGGGCGGGGCGGCGGGAGGTCGAGCTCGGCCCGGGCGACTACGTGGGGTTCGACGCCTCGCTGCCGCACTCGTACACCGCCGTGGGCGGCGAGCCGGTCCGCTCGGTGCTCCTGCTGCAGTACCGGGCGGAGCAGCGGTTGCACCTGGCGGGCGACGGGCAGGGGTCCGAGCTGCCGCCCGCGTCCCGTCCGGCGCTGGGGCCGGGTGCTCGGCTCGGGCACGGGCACTGAGGAAGCCGCGGGCGGGGGCACCGAGGAGGCCGCGGGCGGGGGCACCGGCCCGGGTGCGGGCGCGGACGCTGACGGACGCCCGCGTCCGCACCCGGGGCGGCGCCGGAGGCACGGCGTTCGGATTACCGAACGGGTGCTCCGGCCCCCACTCCCCTCGTGGTGGGGGCCGGAGCGGGTCCTCGTCGCGCCGGCGAGAGAGAGCATGCCAAGCGCGGAGGCCGACCGGCCATGCATTAGCCTCAGGGCCTAATAGTCAAAAACGCACCAGGTCAGGGTGGTTGCGGGGATCCCGAGGAGGCTTTGTGATCGCGTTGAGGTTCGGGGTCGCGGACCTCGCGAAGACCCGGTTCGTCATCTCGCCGCTCGACCACCTGATGGCCGGCTCCGCCCGGAGGGGTGTGCACCAGGGCACCGGGTCGCGCAGCGAGCGCTGGTGGCGGGACGTCCGCCGGCACGTGCCCCACCGGGCCGTGCGCTTCCTCGACGTGGTCAACGCGAGCCCGATCGGCGTCCCCGACTTCATGGTGGCGGACCTCGACAGCGTCCGCCGGCAGCTGACGGAGGAGCTCGACGCACTCCTCGCCGTCCCGCAGCGGGCCGTCGAGGAGGACGTCGCGATGTTCGGCAGCGGGGCCGAACTCCCGACCGCGCTCGCCCGGTTGCGCGACGACGGCTCCCGGGGCCTGCGGGAGGTCAGCGACGGCGCCTGGGCGCTGTTCCGGTCCTGCCTCGCCCCGGACTGGCCCGACATCCGCCGCGTCCTGGAGGCCGACATCGCGGTCCGGGCCCGCACCGCCGCACGCTCCGGGATCGGCGCGATGCTCGACTCGCTCCACCCGAAGGCGGTCTGGCGGGACGAGGGGGTGCTGGAGTGCACCCTCGGCGAGCTGGAGGGCTCCTTCGAGCTGGGCGGCCGGGGCCTGGAGCTGCGGCCCAACTACTTCGTCCAGCAGAGCATCAGCCTCCTGGCCGGCCCGGACCGCCAGAGCCTGCTGCTGCACCCGATCGCCACCCCGGCCGCCGAGGCCCCGGCCCGGCCACCGGCCGCCGACGGCCTCGCCGCCGTCCTCGGCCCCGCCCGGGCCCGCGTCCTGCGCGCCATCGCCGGCAGCGACTGCTCCACCACCGAACTCGCCCAGCGGCTCGGCGTCACCCCGCCCTCCGCCTCCGCCCACGCCGCCGCCCTGCGCGCGGCCGGCCTGATCGCCACCCGGCGCGAGGGCAAGCAGGTCCGTCACTCCCTCACCGAGGTCGGCCACGACCTCCTGCTCGACAACCCGCAGCCCCCGGCGCAGTCGTAAGGTGGTCGTTTCCGCGTTGAGGGGGACCGGATGAGCCAGTACTACGAGATGGCCGGCAGGACGCTGTGGAACCCGTCCAACGGGGCCTCCCGGCTGTTCCTGCGCCAGGTGGCGGACTTCGAGGCCGAACTCGGCCAGACCTCGGGCATCGGGCCGATGGTCGATGACGAGAGCGAGATCGACCCGGCGGTGTTCGGCGCCTTCGTCAGGGCCCTGGCCGCTTGGCACGGGAGGACGTGTCACCACGGCGTGCTGCGGGCCCTCTCCGAGGGGTTCGTCGCCACGACCCTGGCCCTCGCCGAGAGGGCCGGCACGCCGTGGGAGGAGGAGGTGTCCGACCCGCGGCTGCGGGAGCGGGCGCGGGAGATGCTGCGCGACCTCGCGCCGTGAGGGCCCGGTCGTCAACTCGTGCGCGCCCCTGGGGTCCTTCGTCCGGGCGAGAATGGCGTGGAAACGGGCCGTGAATTGTTCCACCGTCGGGGGCTCCTCCGAGCGGCCGCGTTGATCTAGGCGGGGCCGGCGCGCGGTGGTGGCGGGGGTGCCGGGGGATGGCGTCGGCTGCGGGGCGGCGGTGCATCGTGGCTGCGTACGGGCGGTGGGCGCGGCCGTTCACGGGGTGGATCACCGCCCGTCACCGGCGGTTGGCGGGGCCGTCGGGAGGCTCGTCGAGGCTCGTGGCACCCACCGGGCGGTGATCGGCGGGACGGTGCCATCCGCCGCCGGGCCGGGCATCATGGGCCGCGACGGGACGTCGTCGAACGGGCGGATGCGGAACAGGGAGTCGACCGATGAGAAGGCCGATGATGGAGTTCGGCTGCGCGAAGTGCTACGGCGAGGACGCGCACGCGGTGTGGCGGGGGCAGCGGGAGGCGTTCGAGCAGCAGGCCGAGGTGGTGGAGGGCGCGCACTTCTCCGTCGACGTCCGGCGCTGCCGGGACTGCGCGCAGCAGTTCGTCTGGATCTTCAGCGAGTCCGTCGACTGGATGGGCGGCGACGACGCCCAGTACGTGACGGTCATGCCGCTCACCGCCACCGAGGCCACCGGCCTGGTCGCCGGCACCCTGCGGCCGCTCGACCTCGGCGCCCTGGGCCGGGACCGTCGCCGGCTGGACCACGAGTGGCCCACCGGTGGCCCGGCCGGGCTCCAGTGGAACTCGGGGTCGTTCCGGGTCGCCGCGGCGCGCTGACGCCCGCCCGGCCGACCGCCGGTGGGCCGCCGTGCTGCCGCGCGGCGGGCCGGTGCAGTCGACGGACCTGGCGCAGTAAAACGGATTCCGGGCGCGGTCAACGGATTTCCGGCGCGGTGAACCAATTCTGTCCGCAGTAAATGAACGCCCCGAGGGGGCTGTTTCCGAATTTCTCCGAGAATCGCGGAACCGGAACGCCGGAGTGCGCGTTTCCGCAGGCATGAACCAGGAACACATCTCGCTGCGCCCGATAGCCGAAGCCGACTTCCCGCAGTTCCTCGCCCTGCTGAACGACCCCGACGTCATGGGCGAGCACCTCTGGACCGGTTGGCGGCAGCCGGACCGCATCCGCCGCGTCTGGGCCGAGACCGGCCTGCTCACGGACGAGCAGTGGACGCTCGCGATCACCGCCGACGGCGAGTTCTGCGGCTACGCCGCCGCGATGCGGGAGGGGGCGTCGCCGACTGCCCCGTACTGGACCATGGGCGCGCAGCTATTGCCCCAGGCGCGCGGCCGGGGAATCGGCACGCGCGCCCACCGGATTTTCGCCGACTACCTGTTCGCGCATTCGCCGGTGATGCGGCTGGAAGCGGAGACCGAATCCACCAACCTGGCCGAGCAGCGCGTCCTGGAAAAGGTCGGATTCACCCGCGAAGGCGTGCAGCGCGCGCACACCTTCCGCGACGGGGCATGGCGGGACGTGGTGCTCTACAGCCTGCTGCGCACCGATCCCCGGGCCTGAGCCGTCCCCGGTGCAAAGGCCGGAACCGGGCGGGACCGCACGGGATCTGCATGGGGACCTGTACGGAAAGTCGGCCACGTCGACTTCCCGTGCAGGTCCCGGCGGCGGGGTCTACACTCGCGCGGCGGACGAGATACGGCTCGGTCTCGGGCGACGGGACCTGCTGCGCAACCGGTGGACGATCGTCGGTTTGAGCGGCATCGGTCCAGGCCGCTGTGCCGCCTTCGCGGGGCTGAGGAGCCGATCAGTCGGCGACGCCGAGGTGCAGGACGGTGGCCCGGTCGCCGGAGACCAGCAGCAGGTCGCGCCACCGGATCTCGCCCGGGTGTGACCCGCCGACCTCGGCGGAGGCCCGGACCGGGCCGAGGTGCGCCTCGATCAGGTCGGCCACGCCGTCGGCGAGTTCGCCCGCCCGCCGGATCTGCTCCGGGGTGCGCAGGGCGGGCGCCGTGGACCCGAACCGCCGGGCGGGCTGCAGGAAGCCCTCGGTGACCTCGTGGCGCAGGACGTCACGCCAGGCGCCGGCCGTCTCGAACGGCTCCACCGGCGCGGGGGTCCGGCACCCGCCGGGCCCCGCGTCGTAGACGGCCTGGGCGATCCGCCGCAGCCGGTCCCGGCCGGGCGCCGCCGCGGCGGCCGGGAGCACCGGGACCACCGGGACGACGGGGAGCAGGTCGATGAGGGCCACGTGGTTGCAGTCGTCGAGCAGGTCCTCCAGCGGCTCGGCGGCGGCCCTCACCGCGGCCGGGACGTCGGCCGGGGCGTCGGGCGGGTTCGGCACGGTCAGTAGTAGCCCTTCGTGCCGTCCAGGAGTTCGCGGACGAGGTCGGCGTGGCCCGCGTGGCGGCCGGTCTCCTCGATGAGGTGGACGAGCATCCAGCGCAGGTTGGCGCCCCCGGAGTGGAAACCGGTGTGGCGGCCGGTGTCGTCCAGGGAGGCGGCGGCGACGATCTCGTTGCTGCGGGCGCACTGGGCCTCGTACTCGGCGAGGAGTTCGGCCAGCGGGCGGCCGCCGGTCTGCCAGTCGGCGTCCTCGGTCGACTTGTCGAAGGCGGGGTTCGGCGTCTCGTCGCCGTCGAGGAACAGCACCTCCAGCCACAGGTGTTCGGTCCAGCGCATGTGGGAGACGAGGCCCGCCATGGTCATCGCCGGCGAGGTGGGGATGACCGCGCGGTGGGCGTCCTCGTCGCCGAGTCCTTCGCACTTCCAGCGCAGGATCTGCCGTTGCAGGTCCAACCAGCCGATGAGCGAGGTGCGTTCGTCCGCGTGGATCGGGGGGCGTTGCAGTTCGGGTGCCATGGTCGCGCAGGCTACCGGCACGGCCGGGCCGGGGCACCCGAATTGTCGAGCGCCGGCCAGGTCGGTCGGGTGGCGGGGGGTGGCGCGTTGATCGGCTGTCTACCGGAGCCTGGGAGGGTACGGACGCTTGATCACGTACGAGTAAGGAGCGTCCTCGGTGGTTCGGAAGGTTGTTGTCCGCGCGGTGGTCGCCGGTGCGGCGGTGCTGGTGTCGGTGCTGGGTGCCGTCGCGGTGGGAGCGGGAGGGCCCGTACGGCACGGCTCGCCGGCCGAGCCGCCGGCGGGGGCCTGCGGCGGGTCGGCCGACGTGCAGTGCCTGGCGAGCAGGGTCGCGTGGAACGGGACCGGCCTGGTGATCGTCAATCCGCGCGGGGTGTGAGGGCCCGGTCGGTGGTGGCCAGCGCGGTCAGCAGCGGCTTCGCGTCGGCGGACTCCGGCGCGCTCAGCCGGCTGAGCAGCAGGTGGGCCTCCGCCTCGTGATGCCGGGCGGCCGAGTGGTCGCCACGGGCGGTCAGGGCGTTGGCCGACACCAGGTGGGCGAGGGCGCGTTCGCGCTGTCGCCCGCCTTCCGTCGCCAGGGCCAGGGCGCGCTCCGCCTCGGCGGCGGCCTCGTCGAGGCGGCCGAGCAGGCGCAGGATGTCGGCCAGGCGGCTGCGGGCGGCCGACTCGCGGTCCAGGTCGCGGGCGGGGTGCGCGCGGTCGATGCAGAGACGCATCTGCGCGGCGGCGTCGTCGAGCCGGCCCAGGACCTGGTGGGCGAGGCCGAGGACGTAGTGCACGTACGCGGTCATCGCGGGGTCCGTTGATCCGGTGCCGGCGGTCGGCTCGGTGCCGGTGCCGGTGCCGGTGCCGGCGGTCGGTTCGGTGCCGGTGCGGGTGTCGGCGGTCGGTTCGGTCAGGAGCAGGCGGCAGGTTTCCGCCGCGACGGCCGCCTGTCCGCTGCGGATCCGGGACAGCGCCGCGTTCGCGGTGCTCGCCACCTCGCCCGACCGGTGACCCAGCCGCCGGGCGAGCAGCGCCGCCTCGTCGAAGGCGGCGATCGCCTCCTCGTGCCGGCCCTCCGCCTGGGCGATCAGGCCCAGGTCGTTGAGGGCCTGCCGCAGAACGGCCCGGTCGCCCGCCTCCTGGCAGGCGTCGGCGGCCTGCCGGGCCTCGGCGCCCGCCTCGCCCAGGCGGGCCCGGGCCAGCAGGATCGTGCCGAGCAGGAAACGGGAACGGCCTTCGGCGGCGCGGTCGCGGGCCTCGACGGCGGCGGCGACGAGGAGGCGGGCCGCTTCCTCCGCCCGGCCGCCGAACGCGCCGAGGCCGAGCGGGCTGAGCGCGATCAGGAGGTCGATGGCGGCCCGCAGTTCGGCGCGGCCGTGCGTCGCGACGGCCGCCGCGAGGGCGACCGCGCCCGGTGTCTCCGCGCGCGCCCAGCGGCGGGCGTCGGCCAGGTCGGTGAAGGGGGGACGGCTGGTCCGGGAGGGCGTCGGTTCGCCGAAGACGTCGGCCACCGGGTCGCCGGGGACGGCGAGGGCGAAGGCCGTACGAGCACGCCCGAGGAGGAGCCCCAGCAGTCGGTGGTGGGCGGAGCCGCGTTCGTCGGGGCCGAGTCGGAGGGAGGTACGGCGGGCGAACGCGCGCACCAGGTCGTGGAAGCGGTAGCGGCCGGCGCCGAGCGACTCCAACAGGGCCTGGTCCACCAGGGATTCGGCCAGCCACTCGGCCTCGCCCTCGGGCAGGTCGAGGACGGCGGCCGCCGACTCCAGGCCGATGTCAGGCTCCACCCAGGCGAGCATCCGGAACGCCGTCGCCAGAGACGGCGGAAGCAGGCGGTAACTGACGTCGAAGACCTGCTCGATGGCGAGGTCGCGGGTGCGGAGGGCGGCGATGCCCTCACGGTCGTCGGCCAGGCGGCGCAGGAGATCGGCGATCGACTGGTCCGGGGCGGCGGCGAGCCTGGCGGCGGCGATCCGGACAGCCAGCGGGAGCCGGCCGCACGCCTCGACCAGCAGCTCGGCCTCGACGGACTGCGCGGACCGGCGGGGCCGGCCGATGACGGAGTCCAGCAGGCCGAGCGCCTCCCGCGAACTGAACACGTCCAGGGGGAGGTTCAGGACCGACGGCACGCCGGAGAGCACCGTACGGCTGGTGACGAGGACCGCGCAGTCGGAGGAACCGGGCAGCAGCGGCTGGATCTGGACGTCGTCCCGGGCGTTGTCGAGGAGGATCAGCAGCCGCTTGCCGGCGGTCGCCGTGCGGAAGAGGGCGGACCGGCCCGGGAGGTCCCTGGGGACGGCGGACGGTCGGATGCCCAGGGTGGTCAGGAAGTCGGCCAGGATGTCGGACGGGCTGGCCGGGACCAGGTCGGCGCCCCGCAGGTCCGCGTAGAGGCGGCCGTCGGGGAAGTCCGGGCGCACGGTGTGGGCAGCGCGTACGGCGAGGGCGGTCTTGCCGACCCCGGCCATGCCGGTGACGGTCACCAGACGCAGGCCGGGGCCGGGGGGAGCGGTGAGGGCCCGGGCGATGTGGGCGACGTGGTTCGCGCGGCCGGTGAAGTGGGGTGGGGAGGAGGGGAGTTGGTCCGGGTCCAGTTCCCGGCGCAGGGTGGTGAGGTCAGGGCCCGGTTCGATGCCGAGGTGCTCGACGAGGCGGTGCTGCAGGGCGTCGTAGACGGCGCGGGCCTCGGGGGTGCGGCCCTGGCGGTGCAGGGCGCGGATGAGGAGAGCCTGGAGGCGTTCGCGGAAGGGGTGTTCGGCGGCCAGCGCGGCCAGCTCCGGGGTGGGATCGCCGAGCGCGACGTCCAGGGTGAGGCGCTCCTCCAGGAGCGTGAGGCGCAGTTCGCGGAGGCGCTCGCGCTCGCGGTGCATGAGGGGGCCGGGGAGGTCGGCGAGTGGTTCGGCGCGCCAGAGGGAGAGGGCCTCGGCGAGGAGTTCGCGGGCGCGGGCCGGCTGCTCGGGGGAGTGGCGGGCGGCGAGTTCGTGCAGGTGCTTGGCGCGCCAGAGGTCGATGTGGTCGGGCTCGACGGCCAGGCGGTAGCCGCCCGCTTGGGAGAGCAGGACGGCGGGGGTCTCGCGGACCGGTTCCAGGATCTTGCGGAGTTGCGAGACGTACGAGCGGAGGGTGACGAGGGGAGACCCTGGAGGGTGATCGCCCCACAGGTCGTCGATCAGCTGGTCAGCTGTGACGACGGCGTCGGGACGGAGGAGAAGCGCGACCAACACGGCCCGCTGCCGGGGAGCCCCGAGTGGGAGGGGACCATCGGCGCGCTGCACCCGCAGCGCGCCGAGTATCGCGAAGCGCAGCGGGGCCGGGGTCGAGGGTAAGTCAGATTGCACCGAAGTCGCCTGCCTTGACCCCGGCGATGAACGACTTCCAGGCGTCGGTGCCGAAGGCGAGCTGAGGGCCGTGGGGGTCCTTGCTGTCGCGGACGGGGAGGACACCGGGGAGGCCGGGAGCGACCTCGACGCAGTTGCCGCCGCCGCTGCTGTAGGAGGACTTCAGCCAGGAGGCGGGCTTGGCGGCTGTGATGGGGAACATGGCTTCGAACTCCTTGAGACGCGCGCGGATGAGAGCCAGCGAGTCCGCACATGAGAGGGCTTGGGCCTGGAGCCAATCGTAAGTCCTTGCGAGAGAGCGGATCTCGTTCTGGTCGTCGCGCTCGACGTATCCCCGCTGGATGGTTTCGAGGTACGCCATCCAGGTTTGGTCCGGTGAACTGAGAAGTGTGAACGGCCAGACCGTGGGGAGGTCCTCGCCGAGGCTGGACGGCGCGATCTGCAGCATGACGTGCGGAAGTTCGGCCACGCTCTCAAGCCGACGAAGCTGCTCGGCCATGACGAAGGGACCGCCGACGGGTCGCAGGCAGCTCTCCTCCATGACGATGTGGATCGAGGGAGCGGGTTCGCGGTACAGGGCGGCTTGCCGTGCCATGCGGACATTCAGGCGCTCACTGACCTTGTCCTCGGTGATCTCACCTCGTCGGGCCTCGGCGCCGATGATCGCGGATGCGTAGGCGCGTGTCTGAAGCAGCCCAGGGATGAGGTTCAGCTCGTAGATCTTGAAGGCGGTGGCTTTGGTCTCGTGCTCGATGAACGCGAGGAACCCGCCGATCAACGTGCTGCTCTTGCTGGTCCAGTACAGGAGTTCCAGCGCCCCGCAGGTGTCCAGTTCCTTGTCGCAGCGCCGGACGAAGTTCAGCGGCGCGGGACGTTCGCCGTTCTCGATCATGGAGATCAGCGAGTCGCTGTAGTTGATCCGCCGTCCGAGCTCGACCTGAGTGAGCCCCCTCGCCAGGCGGAAGCGTCGAAGCTGAACGCCGAGAGCCGCGTTCGGGGAGGAGGTGGGGTCGAGTTCCCGCTGAGCCATGGTGATCACCTGGTTCCACAACATGCGCTGTCAAAGTGAAGCTCTTCCGCTGCTGGTCCCAGTTAGCCACTCTTGGTGAGGAGTTGGCAACGGAAAGGAACTAGTCGGTGGATATGACGAACACTCAATCTGGCGAAAGCCTCATCCTGCGGCGGAACTTCCCGCCGTGCCGGTGCCCGCAGTGCGGGGACTCCGTCCCCGAGGCGCGGATGAGCCCCGACTCCGCCTCCCCGCCCCCGCCGGCGGTGCGGCGGGTGGCGCCGCCCTCCGACCCCTACCGTCCCTCCTCCGTCGGGGAGCGGGTCTTCGACGTCCGCTCCGGCCGGTGGGCCACCTTCATGGGCCGGCAGCACGGCCTCGTGTTCCTCCGCCCCCTCGGCGGCGGCATCGAGTGGGACACCGAAGCGCGCTGGATCACGACCACCGAACAGTGAGATGCCCCATGAGCAGCATGATCGACAAGATCACGGCCGAGGACCGTCGCACCGCGGCCGACATCCTCGACGACCTCCGGGCCGTCCTGAACGCCGCCTCGATCAAACTCCCCTCGCTCGGGATCGACTGGCGCTCGGCCAAGGCCACCGGCGTCATCCTGATCGACCTCGGGGCCGCCCGGCCGGACGTCATCGAGCAGCTGGTCGTCGTCCTCCGCAGAGGTATGCGGCCGTAGTCGCCGCCGGCGTCATCGTCGTCGGCTCCCTCTCCCTCGCGGGGTTCGCCGTCCTCCTGGTCCCCGAGGACGTCCCGGGACCGGCGCGCGGCCTCGTCTTCGCCCTCGCCTTCCTCGCCGCCTCGACGGGCGGATTCGCTCTCGCCGCCGGGTGGATGAGGTCCAATCCCTAGACGAGCGCTCCAGCCCGGGGTCTATGCTCTGGCCGAGCACCTGGGGGGATCATGGCGCGGAAAGCGTCCGGCACACCGCTCTACAACAGAACGACGCTGGTCATCGGGCTCATCGTGTTCGGCGGCTGCATCCTGCTGAGCCTGGTGGCGATGGGGGCGCAGGCCCGCTACCACTACCGCTACGCCGATGCCGCACGGGTACCGGCCACCGTGGTGACGGCGGAGTACCACGGCCCGATGGGCGACCGGCCGGGCAGGATCGTGCTCGCGCTGCCCGACGGCCGGGAGGCCACACCCGACCACGACCTGGGTGGTGTGCCGGCCGGGCTGGAGAAGGGCGCGGTGCGGACCGTGCTCATCGACCCGGACCGGCCGTCCACGATCGCCTTCCCGGCGCAGGTGGGGTGGACGTCCGTCCTGCTCCCGTGGGCCCTGGCGCTGCTGGTCGGCGTGCTGGGCACGGCCGGAATGTTGCTCTACCGCGCGTTCTGGGGTCGGAGCGACCGTGTCTAGCGGCGCGCCGCCGGGATCCTCGGCGAGGTGGGGAAGCGCACGACGCCGTAGATGAGCAGGACAGCCGCGACGATATAGCTGTAAGCACCGCCGCTGAGCTCACCGAATCGCCCGTAGCTCGCGATCCTGTCCAGGTAGAAGACGACCAGCCCGGTGTTGACGACGGCGGCGAGGCCGTGGACGTGGCGGGGCCAGCGCGGTACCGGACCCGTACGACTCCGCTGTGCGAGGAACAGCGCGCCCGCACACGTGGCGACGCCGAGGGCGGCGGCCGCGACGACCGGCCAGGAGCCCCTGGCCATGCTCGTGATGGCCACGGATGACCCCGTGACAGGGGGAAGGACCGTGGCGAGGGCCAACGTGGCGATGGCCGCCCAGAAAGGGAACAGCGGGACGGCAGCGGCGGCCGGGGCCGTCGCGACCGGCGGGACGGTCACCGTCGTCGCCGCGACGGGCGTCGGGCCGGCGACGGGCGTCGGGAGCCACGCCGTCGCCGGGAGGACGGGCGACGCGACCGGTCCGGGTTCCACCGGGGCCAGGGCGAGTTCCGCGATGAGCGCCGCCACCGACGGCCGCTGCGCCGGGTCCTTGGCCAGGCAGCGCGCGATGATCTCCAGCCCCGCCGGCAGCCCCGACAGGTCCGGTTCCTCGTACGCGATGCGGAAGTTGAGCGCCTGGACGGACCCGGTGCCGAAGGGCCCGGTGCCGGTGGCCGCGTAGTGCAGCACGGCGCCGAGGGCGAACACATCGGTGGCGGGGGTGACGGGGGCGCCGGTGAGCTGCTCGGGCGCCATGAAGCCGGGCGTGCCGACGATCATCCCGGTGCGGGTGAGGGCGGTGGCCTCGGCGGCCACGGAGATTCCGAAGTCGACCACCCGGGGGCCGTCCGGGGCGAGCAGCACGTTCGAGGGCTTGAGGTCGCGGTGGACCAGGTCTGCCGCGTGGATGGCCTCCAGGGCCTCGGCGAGGCCCGCGCCCAGTGCCCGTACCGACTCCACCGGCCACGGGCCGCCGCCGGCGATCGCCTGGTCCAGGGGCTGGCCGGGGACGTAGGCGGTGGCGAGCCACGGGGTCCGGCTCTCGGGATCGGCGTCGACCACGGCGGCCGTGAAGAAGCCGTTGACCCGACGGGCGGAGGCCACCTCGCGGGCGAACCGGCGCCGGAACTCCGGGTCCTGGGCGAGCTCCGGCCGCACCACCTTCACCGCGACCGCCCGTCCGCTGGGGGACTGCCCGAGGTAGACCCGGCCCATCCCGCCCGCGCCCAGCAGCCCGGTGATCCGGTACCGCCCGACCTGCCGGGGATCGGTCGGCTGCAACTCGTCCACCAGGCTTCCCCCTTGCCCTCGCTCCCGCCGTCCGGCTGCTCCGGCTCAGCGCGATTACACACCACGGGAGTCCACGTGCGCAGCCCTACGGTAGTTGTAGAGGCCCCTCGGGCTGCTCCTCGGGGGACGGCGGCCCGACCGGGAAGGTGATGGGGCTGAGCAGGTAGGGCGCGCGGCCCGGTGCCGGGCGGTTGGCCAGCCGAGGACCCAGCACCGCGCGCAACTGGGCCGTCATCTCCGTGAGTTCCTCCGGGGTGAGCCAGAGGGTGCCCTGGCGGTAGGACACCGCGTCGGCCACCGGGTCGGTGCCGTCCCGGTCGAGGTAGGCGTTGAACTCGGCGATGAGCACGGCCATGGCGGCGGCGAAGCCCCGGCGGTGGTCGTCCGGCGTCATGGCCGCCGCGGCGTCGGCGTCGACGACCGGGCGGTCCTGGCGCAGCCGGTAGTGCCGCTCGACGGCGCCACGCACCCGCTGTTCTCCCGCCACCTCCAGGAAGCCCGCCTCGGCGAGCAGGGCGACGTGCCGGTACATGGTCACCTTCGGCACGTCGGGCATGCGCGCGCATAGCTGAGCGGTGGTCAGTTCCCCTCCGCCGGAGAGGGCGTGCACCACGCGCAGGCGCACCGGGTGGAGAAGAAGTTCGGTGGTGTCCATGGCCTCACGATTCCATACTCGGTACCATTCTCGAAAATGGAAACGGTGGACTCCGAACGGCGGACCTGGAGGGGGCGAGGGGGCATGCGTCAGACAGCGGGGCGGGCGGTGCGGGTGAACGGCCGGACCGTCCACGTGGAGGAATCCGGCAGCGGAGCGGACTGGGTGGTCTTCGAGGCGGGCGGCGGGATGGGCCGCACCTGCTGGGACCCGGTGGTCGCGCTGCTGGCGGACCGGGCGCGCGTGGTCGCCTACGACCGCGCCGGCTTCGGCCGCAGCGGCCGCACGGTGGAAGAGCTGAGCATCGACGAGATGGCCGCGGACCTGGTCGCGATGGTGGAGGCGGTGGTCCCCGGCCGCTTCGTGCTCGTCGCGCACAGCATGGGCGGGCTGGTCGCCCGCCGCGCCGTGGCGGGACTGGGGTCGCGGCTGCGGGGGCTGCTGCTGCTCGACCCGGCGGCGGAGAGCGCGCCCGTCTACGACACCTTCGACCGGACCGCGGTGAAGGTCGACCGGGCCCTGGGTGTGACGCAGGCGCTGTGCCGCTCCCGGCTGCTGGCCCGGCTGGCCGGCGGGGAGCTCCGGCGCCACTACCCGGCGGACACCTACACGACCATGCTCGCCGAGGACTTCGTCCCGGCGGGCATCGCGCAGACGCGGAAGGAGATCAGGGCGGTGGCCGCGGCCGTTCCCCGCTTCCGTGCCGATCCGCCCGACCCGCCGACGTGCCCGACCGTCCTGCTCTCGGCTTCCCGCCCCCAGAAGGGCCGGGGGCGGCACCACGCCGCCCTGGCCGAGCATCGACGGCGGTGGGCCGAGTCACTGCCGAACGGCCGGTTCGAGACCGTGGACTCCGGCCACCTCATCCAGGCCGAGCAGCCGGGGATCGTCGCGGACCGGGTGGAACGCCTCCTCGGCCGGACGGGCCCGGAGCGGTGAACGAAGGCGCGGGGCGAGGGCGCGGGCCTCGACGAGACCTCGACGAGACCTCGACGCCCGCCCCGAACCGTCCGGCCCTCAGGTGTCGTTGAGGGCGTAGCTGCGGAAGGTGGCGAGCAGGGGCAGGACTTCGGTCTTGCCGGGGTCCTCGGTGACGGCGCGCATGGCGTCGATCACGGTGTGGGCGATGATCTTGGTGACGGCGAAGTCGTCCGGGGCGGCGAGGGTGCCCCAGGCCTTCAGGGTCTGGGTGAGCAGGGCGCTCATCCGGGCGCCGATGTTGGAGCTGACCGCGTCGGAGATCTCCGCGAGCTCCTCGTCGCTCATGCTGGAGCGCAGGCCGAAGGCCAGGGCCATCAGCGTGTCCATCGCGTGTTCGCCGTACGCGGCGACCAGCGCCGGCAGCGGCTGTTCACCGGCGCCGCCCGCCGCCAGGGCGGACAGCGCCTCGTCGTCGTCCTTCCACGCCGCCTCCAGGGCGGCCAAGGCCCGCAGGGCCTCGTCCACGGTGAGCCCGTCTGTCATGGGAGGAACGGTATTCAGCCAAGGGCCGGGGCTCCCACGGTTCGGGGGCGGAGATCACCCCTTCGAGCGAAGCCGGGCCTATTCGGGCCGATGGCTGTGCGCGAAGTGCTCCGCGTTCCAGGTTCCGCCCAGCTCAGGGGCCAGCGAGGCGAGCGCGAGGGCGGCGAAGTCCTCCGCCCTGCCCGCGCGTTCGGGCAGGGCGCCGAGCAGCGGGGCGCCGGCGGAGCGCGGCAGGTCGGCGAGGTTGCAGCGCTCGGCGAGGCCGGGGTCCGCGGGCCAGGAGCCGACCAGGACGCCGGTGAGCGGGAGTTCGCGGGCGGCCAGCGCCTCCGCCGTGAGGGCGACGATGTTGAGCGTGCCGAGTCCGGCGGAGGCGACGAGCAGGATCTCGACCGGCAGCCCGGCGTCCAGCACGGCCCGGGCCTGGTCGGCGAGCGTGCGGCCCTCGTCGTCGTAGCGGACCAGCAGGCCGCCCGCGCCCTCGACCAGTACCAGGTCGTGGCCGGCGGCGAGCCCGGCGACCTCGGCCACCACCTCGGCGGGGGAGAGGTAGGGCCGTCCGGAGCGCCGGGCGGCGGTGTCGGGTGCCAGCGGCTCGGGGTAGCGGACGAGCTCACGGTACGTCAGTTCGCCTGCCAGGCGGACGACTTCGGCGGTGTCGCCGGGCTCGTCGGCGGTCACGCCGGTCTGGCCGGGCTTGAGCACCGCGACCTTCAGCCCGGCCCGCAGCGCCGCCGAGGCGACGGCGGCGGTGGCGACGGTCTTGCCGACGTCGGTGTTGGTGCCCGTGACGAAGAGGATGCGCGCGTTCATCCCGCCACCGCCGCGGCGGTCACGGCGGCAGCGATGCGTGCCACGTCCTGGTCCTCCGTCACGTAGGGGGGCATGGTGTAGATCAGGTCCCGGAAGGGGCGCACCCAGACGCCCTCCCGGGCGGCCGCCTCGGTGGCCGCCCGGACGTCCACCGGGTGGTCCAACTGCACGACGCCGATGGCGCCCTGGACGCGGACGTCCTGCACGCCCGGCAGGTCGGCCGCCGCCGCGAGGCCGTCCCGCAGGCCGGTCTCGATGCGCTTGACCTCCGTCGCCCAGTCCTGCCCGAGCAGCAGGTCCAGCGAGGCGTTGGCGGCCGCGCAGGCCAGCGGGTTGCCCATGAAGGTCGGGCCGTGCGCGAGCACCGGCATCTCGCCGCGGCTGATGCCGTCGGCGATCTCGCCGGTGCACAGGGCGGCGGCCAGCGTCAGGTAGCCGCCGGTGAGCGCCTTGCCGAGGCACATCACGTCGGGCGATACGCCGGCGTGGTCGGCGGCGAACAGGGCGCCGCTACGGCCGAATCCGGTGGCGATCTCGTCGAAGACCAGCAACACCCCGTACCGGTCGCAGAGTTCGCGCAGCATCCGCAGGTACGCGGGGGAGTGGAACTGCATGCCGCCCGCCCCCTGGACCACCGGCTCGACGATGACGGCGGCCAGCTCGTCGGCGTGACGGGCCATCAACTCCTCGAACTGCGAGGCGTACTCGGGGTCGAGCGGGGCGTCGAACCCGGCCGGCGGCTGGGGCGCGAAGAGCTGCCCGGGCAGCACCCCGCCCCACAGGTGGTGCATCCCGCCGTTCGGGTCGCAGACCGACATCGGGTGGAAGGTGTCACCGTGGTAGCCGCCGCGCCAGGTCAGCAGCCGGCGCTTGCCGGGCCGCCCGATCGACTGCCAGTACTGCAGGCACATCTTCATCGCGACCTCGACCGAGACCGAGCCCGAGTCGGCGAGGAAGACGTGCTGCAGCGGCTCCGGGGTGATCTCCACCAGCCGGGCCGCCAGTCGGACGGCGGGCTCGTGGGTGAGCCCGCCGAACATCACGTGGCTCATCCGCCCCAGCTGCTCGCGCACGGCCTCGTCCAGCACCGGGTGCCGGTAGCCGTGGATCGCCGCCCACCAGGACGACATCCCGTCGACCAGCTCGCGCCGCCCGCCGGCGACCGGTTCGGCCAGGCGCAGCCGTACGCCCGAGGCGGACTCGACCACGTACGGGGTGACGGTGCCGGGCATCGGCCCGTACGGGTGCCAGACGTGGGCGCGGTCGAGGGTGAGCAGCGTGTCCGCGGACAGCTGGGGCATGGTGGGTGACTCTCCGGAGCGCTAGAAGGGTCAGGCGTTGGGCGCGAGTTCGGTGCCGGCGCCGCGGCGGCGGACCTTGACGAGGTCGCTGCGGAGCTCGTCGTTGCCCTCGGCGGGCTCGTTGCCCTCGGTGGGCTCGGCGGCAGCGGCCTCAGCGTTCTCACCGGCCGCCTCGACCGGCGCGGCCTGCTCGGCCGGCGCGGCGTGGGAGTGCCCGCCGCACGGGCCGCAGCCCCCGCCGCTGCCGCAGGCCGAGGCCGCGGTGCCGCAGCCGCCGGCCTGGGCGGCCGCGGCGACGTCGGCGCGGTGGCGCGGCAGGGTGGCCTCGCCGGCGCCCTCGACCTCGAAGCCGGCGTCCTTGATCATGTCGAGGTCGGCCTGGCCGGCCTGGCCCTCGCTGGTCAGGTAGTCGCCGAGGAAGATGGAGTTGGCGATGTGCAGGCCGAGCGGCTGCAGGGTGCGCAGGTGCACCTCGCGCCCGCCGGCGATCCGCACCTCGGTGTCCGGGTTGACGAAGCGGACCATCGCCAGGATGCGCAGGCAGCGCTGCGGGGTGAGGTTCCACTCCTTGGCGAGCGGGGTGCCCTCGAAGGGGATCAGGAAGTTGACCGGGACGGAGTCCGAGCCGAGCTCGCGCAGCGCGAACACCACGTCGACCAGGTCCTCGTCGCTCTCGCCCATGCCCGCGATCAGGCCGGAGCAGGCGGACAGGCCCGCGCCGTGCGCCTTCTGCACGGTGTCGACCCGGTCCGCGTAGGTGTGGGTCTTGGTGATGGTCCCGTAGGTGCTCTCGGAGGTGTTGAGGTTGTGGTTGTAGGCGTCGGCACCGGCCGCCTTGAGGCGCTCCGCCTGGTTGTCGGAGAGCAGGCCGAGGCAGACGCAGATCTCGACCTCGGGGTCGGCCTCCTTGATGGCGGCCATGGTGTCGGTGACCCGGTCGATGTCGCGGTCCGTCGGGCCGCGGCCGCTGGCCACCAGGCAGACCCGCTTGGCGCCGCCGGCCACGCCCGCCCGGGCGGCGTCGGCGGCCTGGTCCGGCTTGAGCCAGGTGTACTTGAGGATCTCGGCCTTCGACCCGAGCCGCTGCGAACAGTACGAGCAGTCCTCCGGGCAGAGCCCGCTCTTGAGGTTCACCAGGTAGTTGAGCTTGACCCGGCGGCCGAACCAGCGGCGGCGCACCTTGCCGGCCGCGGCGACCACGTCGAGCAGCTCGTCGTCGGTGGTGGCGAGGACGGCCAGGGCCTCCTCGCGGGTCGGGACGTCGCCGCGCAGGCCCTTGGCGGTGAGGGTATCGAGCAGATCCATGGGGTGATCCTGCCTGCTGGCCGTCGAGCGGCGCCAGAGCAAACCCGCCAGAAGATCGGTGCGAGGATGTGCCGATTGCCACAGTGTCGAAGGTCACGGCTCCGCCGCAGGTCACGCGCTTGACGCGGCGCCGGGCCGAAGGTTACCGGCGGGTAGTGGAAGCCGGCGGGGGACGATGATCCACAACCCCCGCCCCCGTGATCCAGGCCACCTCCGGGGTGCTTAGAATCTGCGCCATGACCACGCAGGGGGAGCGCACCCCGACTCCGGGAGAGGGCCGGGAAGGCCAGGCAGGACAGCGGACCGGCGGGGGCGCCGGCGCGAGGGGTGCCTCCGCCGGGGGAGCCGGTGCGACGGGTGCCGGTGTGACGGGAGGCGACGCGACGGGTGCCGGCGTCGGCACCGGACGGCGACCGGTCCGCCGGCTGAGCGGCCGTCGGGCCGCGGGCTGGGTCGTCGTGGTCGGTGTGGTCGCGGTCGGCGGATGGATCATCACCCGCCCGATGCCCGGCGACTACATACCCGGGCTCGGCCCGTCCAGCAAGGACGCCACCAAGGCGCCGCGGGTGGTCGGCACCCCGCCGCCGCGCATCGACACCGAGGGCCTCAACGTCGACGACTACTTCCCCGCCCAGCGGCTGGTCGAGGTCGGCACCTTCAAGGCGCGGCGCAACGGCGTCCGGCAGGGCGAGAACTGCGCCGAGGTGCTCCAGGACCGCGCCCAGGACCCGCTGAAGGACAGCGGCTGCCAGGCGTACCTGACCGTCAGCTTCAGCGGCCAGGACCGCCCCGTGCTGAGCAGCGTCACCCTGCTGCGCTTCGCCGACCAGACCGCCGCCGCCAAGGCCGCCGACGCCCTGCGGGCCAAGCCCGGCTCGGTCGCCTTCATCCTCGCCGACGCCTCCACCGCCCCCGCCCAGGCCGCCGGCGCCAAGCCGGGCGGCGACCCGCGGGTCGAGGCGGTCGGGCACTACGTCACCGTCACCAGCTCGCGCACCGGCGACGGCCGCCCGCCGGGCACCACCCCGAGCGTCACCGGTACGCCCACCGCGCCGACCCCCACGCCCAGCGGGACGGCGGCGCCCAGCACCGAGCAGACCCTGGACGAGGCCACCCGCGCGATCTCGTACGCGGTCGGGTCGCCGTTCGTCTGGATGTGACCCCGGGCGCGGTGGGCCCGGCCGCCCACTGCCCGCCCGAAAACAGCCCGAGGGGGGCCCGGCAACGCCGGGCCCCCCTCCACGTGATCGACGGTCCGTCAGCCGCCGAGCCGGTCCACCGCCGTGACCCGCAGCACCGCCCGGCCCTCCTCGTCCGAGCCGTACAGGTCCACCTCGGCGCTGATGCCCCAGTCGTGGTCGCCCTCCGGGTCGTCGAAGATCTGGCGGACCTTCCAGGCGGAGTCCTCCTCCTCGATGATCAGCATCTTGGGGCCGCGGGCGTCCGGGCCGGTGCCGAGGTCGTCGTACTCGTCCCAGTACCCGTCCATCGCGTCCGCCCAGCGGTCCGCGTCCCAGCCGTACTCGCCGTCCAGCTCCGCGAGCTCCTCGTAGTGCTCCAGCGCGCACAGCTCGACGCGGCGGAACATCTCGTTGCGGACCAGCACCCGGAAGGCGCGCGCGTTGGCCGTGACCGGCGCCGGCTTGTCGTCCAGCCGCACCTCCTCGGCCTGCGGCTCGGTCGGGTTGGCCAGCTGCTCCCACTCGTCCAGCAGGCTGGAGTCGACCTGGCGGACCAGCTCGCCGAGCCAGGCGATGACGTCCTTGAGGTCGTCGGTCTTCACGTCCTCGGGGACGGTCTGCTCCAGCGCCTTGAACGCGCCGGCCAGGTAGCGCAGCACGATGCCCTCGGTGCGGGCCAGCTCGTAGAAGCCGACGTAGTCCGAGAAGGTCATCGCCCGCTCGTACAGGTCGCGGACCACCGACTTCGGCTGCAGCTGGTGGTCGCCGATCCACGGGTGCGCCCGGCGGTAGACGTCGTAGGCGTGGCTGAGCAGCTCCTCCAACGGCTTCGGGTAGGTGATCTCCTGGAGCCGCTCCATCCGCTCCTCGTACTCGATGCCGTCGCGCTTCATCTCGCCGACGGCCTCCCCGCGCGCCTTGTTCTGCTGCGCGGCGAGGATCTGGCGCGGGTCGTCGAGGGTCGCCTCGACCACGGAGACCACGTCCATCGCGTACGAGGGCGAGGTCGGGTCGAGCAGCTCGAAGGAGGCCAGCGCGAAGGTGGACAGCGGCTGGTTGAGCGCGAAGTTCTCCTGCAGGTCGAGGGTGAGCCGCACGATCCGGCCCTCGGCGTCCGGCTCCGGCAGCCGCTCCACCACGCCGCCCTCCAGCAGCGAGCGGTAGATGGCGATCGCGGTGCGGATGTGCCGGCGCTGCGCGGCCCTGTCCTCGTGGTTGTCGGTGAGCAGCTTGCGCATCGCCTCGAAGGCGTTGCCCGGGCGGCCGATCACCGAGAGCAGCATCGCGTGGCTCACCTTGAACCGGGAGACCAGCGGCTCCGGATCGGCGGCGATCAGCTTCTCGAAGGTCTCCTCGGTCCAGCCGACGAAGCCCTCCGGCGCCTTCTTGCGCACCACCTTGCGCTTCTTCTTCGGGTCGTCCCCGGCCTTGGCGATCGCCTTGTCGTTCTCGATCACGTGCTCCGGCGCCTGCGCCACCACCTGGCCGACGGTGTCGAACCCGGCGCGGCCGGCCCGGCCCGCGATCTGGTGGAACTCGCGGGCGCGCAGGATCCGTACGCGCTGCCCGTCGTACTTGGACAGGGCGGTGAACAGCACTGTGCGGATCGGCACGTTGACGCCGACGCCGAGCGTGTCCGTCCCGCAGATCACCTTCAACAGGCCGGCCTGGGCGAGGCGTTCGACCAGTCGGCGGTACTTCGGCAGCATGCCCGCGTGGTGCACGCCGATGCCGTGGCGGACGTAACGGGACAGGTTGCGGCCGAACTTGGTGGTGAAGCGGAAGTTGCCGATCAGGTCGGCGATGGCCTCCTTCTCCGCCTTCGAGCACATGTTGATGCTCATCAGCGACTGGGCCCGCTCCACCGCCTCCTTCTGCGTGAAGTGCACGACGTAGACCGGCGCCTGGCCGGTCTGCAGCAGCTCCTCCAGGGTGTCGTGCATCGTGGTGCGGCGGTACTCGTAGAACAGCGGCACCGGGCGGGTCGCGTTGCGCACCACCGTGGTCGGACGGCCGGTGCGGCGGGTCAGGTCCTCCTCGAAGCGGCGGACGTCTCCCAGCGTCGCCGACATCAGCAGGAACTGCGCCTGCGGCAGCTCCAGCAGCGGGATCTGCCAGGCCCAGCCGCGGTCCGGCTCGGCGTAGAAGTGGAACTCGTCCATGACCACCTGGCCGATGTCCGCCCGCGCGCCGTCCCGCAGCGCGATCTGGGCGAGCACCTCGGCGGTGCAGCAGATGATCGGCGCGGTCGGGTTCACGCTCGCGTCGCCGGTCATCATGCCGACCTGCTCGGTGCCGAACATCTTCACCAGGTCGAAGAACTTCTCCGACACCAGCGCCTTGATCGGCGCCGTGTAGAAGGTCCGCTGCCCCTCCGCCAGCGCCGCGAAGTGCGCCCCCGCCGCCACCAGGCTCTTGCCCGAGCCGGTCGGCGTCGCCAGGATCACGTTGTTCCCCGAGACCAGCTCGATCAGCGCCTCCTCCTGCGCCGGGTACAGCGTGATCCCACGCTCCTCCGCCCAGGCTGCGAACGTCTCGTACAGCGCGTCGGGCGTGGCGGGCTTCGGCATCAGATCAAGGAGGGTCACCCGGCTATCTTGCCTGCTCGCCGCCACCCCGGGCAAAGCCCGTCGCCGACCGGCGGAGGCGCCCGCGTTGTGGCGACCGGCCAGCGAAGTGCGCCGATCATGTGCCGAGCGGCACATTGATCCCGCTTCGGGCGGCGTGCCAGAGTGCCGGGCATGAGCCAGCCCCTCGCGTACGGACCGCGTTCCTCCGTCCTCGCCCCCGAGACCGTCTTCGACTGGCTCGACGAGGCCGCCGCGCTGCGGGCCGACGCCGGGCTGACCAGGACGCTGCGCAGCCGGCCGGCCGAGGACCCGGTGCTGGACCTCGCCGGGAACGACTACCTGGGGCTGACCAGGCACCCTGCGGTGACGCGGGCGGCGGCGGAGGCCGCGCTGCGGTGGGGCGGCGGGTCGACGGGATCGCGGCTGGTCACCGGGACGACGGCGCTGCACACCGAACTGGAGGCGGAGCTCGCCGAGTTCTGCGGTGTCGAGGCCGCCCTGGTGTTCTCCTCCGGGTACACCGCCAACCTGGCCGCGCTCACCGCGCTCACCGACCCGGACACCCTGATCGTCTCCGACGCCTACAACCACGCCTCGCTGATCGACGGCTGCCGGCTCTCCCGCGCCGACGTCCACCGCGCCCCGCACAGCGCCCCGGAGGCCGTCGCCGAGGCGCTCGCCGCGCGCACCCCGCGGCGGGCGCTGGTCGTCACCGACTCGGTGTTCTCGGTGGACGGCGACGCCGCCCCGCTCGCCGACCTCTCCGCCGCCGCCCGCGCGAACGGCGCCGCGCTGCTGGTGGACGACGCGCACGGGCTGGGCGTGCTCGGCCCCGGCGGCACCGGCGCCCTCGCCGCCGCCGGCCTCGCCGGGCAGCCCGACACCGTCGCCACCGTGACGCTCTCCAAGTCGCTCGGCTCCCAGGGCGGCGCCGTCCTCGGCCCCCGCCGGGTGATCCGCCACCTCACCGAGACCGCCCGCACCTTCATCTTCGACACCGGCCTGGCCCCCGCCGCGGCCGGCGCCGCCCTCGCCGCCCTGCGCCTGCTGCGCGCCGAACCCGCCCGCGCCGAGCGCGCCCGCGAGGTCGCCCGCACCCTCGCCCGGCAGCTCACCGCCGCCGGCCTGGACTCCTGCCGCCCCGACGCCGCCGTGGTCTCCGTCCGCGCCCCGGGCCCCGAGGCCGCCGTCGCCTGGGCCGCCGACTGCCGCCGCGCCGGCCTCGCCGTCGGCTGCTTCCGCCCCCCGTCCGTCCCCGACGGCGTCTCCCGCCTGCGCCTCACCGCCCGCGGCGACCTGACCGACGGCCAGATCGCCGACGCGGTCCGCACCATCGCCGACCTGGCCCCGACGGGCGCCCGCACCGCATGACCGCCGGGCCGGACGCCCCCGCCCCCGCGCCGGAGCTGCTGTGGGAGGACGTCGCCTGGCTGCTCGACCCCTCGGGAGGCGGCACGCTGCCGGACGTCTACATCGCCGACACCACGGCGGCCGACTGGCAGGCGGTGCTCGACCTGGTCGTCGAGCGGGGCTGGTCGTACGAGTACTCCGAGGGGAGCTCCGTCCTGCCGCTGCCCGGGGCGGCCGCGGTGCTCTCCCGCCCGGCCGATGCGGAGTGCCCGAACCTCCGGGTGTGGCCGGCCGCCGAGGTGTGCGCGATCTTCCGGTTCCTCGCGGACGAGCAGATCGATTTCGACGTCTCGCTCTGGGAACTGCAGGGCCAGGAACGGCTGGACGTCCTCTGCGGCTTCCTGACCGCGATCGGACGGCGGCTGGGCAAGCCGGTGCCGCTGTACTTCGAAGGCACCACCCGGGCCCCGTTCCTCGGCTACGAACCGGACGCCGACCGGGTCCGGGTGCTCTGGACGCCACCCGAAGGGTGACGCCCTACGGCCGCTCCGGCACCAGGAGGGCTTCGGCGCCGATGGGGCGGTAGCCGGCGGCTTGGAAGGCGCGCACGCTGGGGGCGTTGCCGGGGGCCTGCTGGGACCAGAGGGTGGTGCCCTCGGGGAGGAGGTGGCGGGCGGCGGTGGCGAGGGTGCGGCCGAGGCCGAGGCCGCGGGTGTGCGGGTCGACCTCGACGGCGCACTCCCAGCGGCCGGCCACGCCGCGGCCGAGGACGAGCACCCCGCCGTCGGTGGTGAACACCCGGACGTCCTCGCGGTAGCGCAGGGCCCGCACCACCCGGGGGTGGTCGCGGTCCCGCACCTCGGTGAGCGGCAGCGGCGGCTCGCCCGGGAGGCGGTCGGCGACGGTCAGCAGGTCGATGCTGTTGACGATCCGCCCGGTGCGCGCGGCGAGGGCGGTGAGGAAGGGCGGGCAGAGCGGGGCGGCCAGCGGGTCGCCCGGGTCGGCGGCGAGCGTGTCGTGCACCCAGGCCGGGTCCTGGTCGGTGAAGACGACCGCGTGCGCGGCGAAGGCCACCACCCCGGCCTCGTACGGCGAGGGCTGCGCCACCACCGTCACCGAGCCGTCCGGCGGCGGGAAGACCCCGCCCGCCGCGTCCGCCAGGATCTCCGCCAGTCCCCGCACGCCCATGCACGCCCCCCACCGCCGTCGAAGGCGCCAGCCTACGCCGGGTCCTCCTTCTTGCGGGCCCGGCTCGGCTGGACGCGGGTGGGTTCGCCCGCGGCCTTGGGGTGGTCGGGCGGGTAGGGGAGTTCGCCGAGGCCCTCGTCGTGCAGCTGCTTCTCGTAGAGCTCCAGCACGCCCTCCAGGCGGAACGCCTGGCCGTCCATCTCGGCGTTGAGGTCGCCGAGTTCGGCGAAGCGGGCCGGCACGGTGCGCAGGTCGAAGTCCTCGGGGGAGGCGTCGTCGAGTTCCTCCCAGCGCAGCGGGGTGGAGGCGGTCGCGCGGGGGCGGGCGCGCAGCGAGTAGGCGGAGGCGATGGTGCGGTCGCGGGCCATCTGGTTGTAGTCGACGAAGATCCGCTCGCCGCGCTCCTCCTTCCACCAGGCGGTGGTGACCTTGCCCGGCATCCGCTGCTCCAGGACCCGGCCGAGGGCGATCACCGCGTGCCGTCCGTCGGTGAAGGTCCACTCGGGCACCAGCGGCACGTAGACGTGCAGGCCGCGCCCGCCGGAGGACTTGGGCCAGCCGCGCAGCCCGTACTCCTCCAGCAGGGCGCGCAGTTCGTGGGCGGCGCGGACGGCGTCGTGGAAGTCGGTGCCGGGCTGCGGGTCGAGGTCGATGCGCAGCTCGTCCACGTGGTCGGTGTCGGGGCGCCGCACCGGCCAGGGGTGGAAGGTGAGGCAGCCCAGGTTGGCGGCCCACAGGACGGCGGCGGGCTCGGTGGGGCAGATCTCGTCGGCGGAGCGGCCGCTGGGGAAGTTGATCCGGGCGGTGGGCAGCCAGTCCGGCAGGCCCTTGGGGGCGCGCTTCTGGTAGAAGAACTCGCCCTCCACGCCGTCCGGGAAGCGCTGCAGGGTGGTCGGGCGGTCCCGCAGACCGCGCAGCACCCCGTCGGCGACGGCCAGGTAGTACTGCGCGACGTCCAGCTTGGTGAAGCCGCGCTCGGGGTAGTACACCTTGTCCGGGTTCGACAGCCGGACGGTGCGCCCGGCGACTTCCAGTTCCACGGCGGAGCCCATGGCTCTCACGCTAAGCGCCGTACGCCCGGCGCGCGCCCCGAGACCATCGGGGCGAGGATCGGACGCATGGACCTGCCCGTGATGCCACCGGTGGCGCCGATGCTCGCCAAGTCGGTGGCCGAGATCCCGCCCGGGATGCAGTACGAGGCCAAGTGGGACGGCTTCCGCACCATCGTGTTCCGCGACGGCGACGAGGTCGAGCTCGGCAGCCGCACCGGAAAACCGCTGACCAGGTACTTCCCCGAGCTGGTGGAAGCCCTGCGGCGCGAGCTGCCGCCACGCTGCGTGCTGGACGGCGAGGTGGTGATCGCCCGTGACGGGCGGCTGCGCTTCGAGGAGCTGTTGGAGCGCATCCACCCGGCCGCGAGCCGGGTGAAGCTGCTCGCCGAGCGGACCCCGGCCTCCTTCGTCGCCTTCGACCTGCTCGCCCTCGGCGACGACTCCCTGCTGGACGAGCCGCTGTCGGCGCGCCGCCCGGCCCTGGAGACGGCGCTCGCCGGCGCCGCCGACCCGGTGTTCACCGCCCCCGCCTCCACCGACCGGGACCTCGCCCGGAGCTGGTTCGCCGAGTACGAGGGCGCCGGGCTGGACGGGGTGGTCGCCAAGCCGCTGGACCAGCCGTACCGGCCGGGGGAGCGGACCATGTACAAGATCAAGCACGAGCGCACCGCCGACTGCGTGGTGGCGGGCTACCGCGAGCACAAGAGCGGCCCGGTGGTCGGCTCGCTGCTGCTCGGCATCTTCGACCCCGCGGGGAAGCTGCAGCACGTCGGTGTCTGCGCCGCCTTCTCGATGGCCCGGCGCCGCGAACTCGCCGAGGAACTCGCCCCGTTGCGGATGGCGGACCTCTCCCGGCACCCCTGGGGCGACTGGGCGGACGAGGCCGCGCACGCCGCGGGCCGGCTGCCCGGCGCGGTCAGCCGCTGGACCGGCGGCAAGGACCTCTCCTGGATCGCGCTGCGCCCCGAGCGGGTGGTCGAGGTCGCCTACGACCACATGGAGGGCACCCGCTTCCGGCACACCGCGCAGTTCCGCCGCTGGCGGCCGGACCGCACCCCGGAGAGCTGCACCTACGAGCAGTTGGAGGAGCCGGTCTCGTACGACCTCGGCGAGGTGCTGGGGATCTGAGGCAGGGGCGTGTGCGTCGGAGGCCCGGGCCGGTGGATCGGCCCGGGCCTCCGTGGGGTCAGCGGAGCCGCGCGGTCAGGAGACGTGCAGTTCAGGAGACGTGCAGAGTGGCGGAGCCGTTCGCGGTGGGGGAGGGCCCCGACGGCGAAGCCGACGTCGTGGACGCGGACGGCGAGCCCGAGCCGCTGGGCGAGCGCGACGCCGACCCGGAGCCCGAGGCCGAGGCCGAGGCCGAACCGGGCGGGGTGGGCAGGGTGTAGACGTTGTTCGGCGAGACGATCTGCGTGATCGCCCGGGCGAGGGGGGTGGAGGGCTCCGAACCGTCGTGCAGGATGTCGGTGTTGAGCAGGATCACCAGGCTGGCCTGCGCCTGCGGCAGGTAGATCACCACGCTCTCGTACCCGGGGAGCGAGCCGTTGTGGCCGATCCATCCGTGGGTCTCGAACACGCCGAAGCCGTAGCCGAGGTCGGGGCTCGGCCCGACCGGCTTGGTCTTCAGCCGCTCCGCCTGGGTCGCGGGCTTGACCAGCGGTACGCCGGTGGCCAGCACCTTCGACCACTTCTGCAGGTCGGACCGGGTCGAGATGAGGGCGCCGGCCGCCCAGGCCCAGGACGGGTTCCAGTCCGTGGAGTCCTCGACCGCACCGCTCAGCGTCTGGTTGGTGTAGCCGTGGGCGTGTGGGGCGGGGAACGCCGCGTCGACCGGCAGGTTGGACTGGGTGAGCCCGGCCGGGGCGAAGACGTTCTGCTGCAGGTATTCGGCGAGCGGCTGTCCGCTGACCTTCTCGACGACCAGGCCGAGCAGGATCAGGTTGGTGTTGGAGTACTCGAACTGGGCGTCCGGCGCGAAGTTCGCCGGGTGTTTGAAGGAGTACGCCAGCAGCTCCTGCGGCGTGAACGGGCGGTTGGGGTCGGTGAAGAACGCCTTCTGGAAGTCCGGGTCGAAGGTGTAGCTGTACAGGCCGCTGCGCATGTCTCCGAGCTCGCGGAGGGTGATCCCGTCGCCGCCGGGCACTCCCGGGACGTACCGGGAGATCGGGTCGTCCAGGCCCACCTTGCCCTGGTCCACCAGCTGCAGGATGCCGGTCGCCGTGAAGGTCTTGGTGACGCTGCCGATCCGCATGTAGAGGTCGGGCGACATCGGGGTGCCGGCGTTCTTGTCGGCGACGCCGAAGGAGCGCTGGTAGGTGCCGTCGGGCGTGGTGTAGTCGACGATCACCCCCGGGATGCCGACCTGGGTCATCACCTGCTTGATCGCGGTGTCCAGACGGCTCACGACGTCCGGGGTGAGGGGGACCACCGTGCCGGTGGGGCTGCTGCCGGCGGTCGACGACGGGCTCAACGCGGCCGGTTCGGCGGTGACCGCCGGGCCGCCGGCCTGCGGGGCGGGCTCGGACCCGCCGGAGCAGGCGGAGACCGCGAGCAGGCCGGTCAGGGCCAGGGCGGCGGCGGTGGCCCGGCCGGCGGAGCGGGGTGCGGCCGGTCGGGGCCGTCGGGTCTTGGTCATGGGTCGGGGCGGCCTCTCTGGGGCGAAGGGCCCCGGAGCGCCTGCTCCACGGGGCCGCGGGGGAGCGTCGTCACCGTAAGCACCGGCGTCCGGCACCCGCGCGTCGGCCGCGGCCGTGCTGGCCCGAACGGGACGCAACCCCACCCGAGTGGCCGGTCCCGGCTGGTGGTGCCCGTGGCCGGCGGCCCGCGGGCGTTGCCAAGTGCCGCCGCCCGGGGGCCGGTTGGTGTGACGGTCGGCTCCTCGCGCTCGGCCGAACGAGTGAGCACCGGCACGCCGTACGGGCCGTCGGGCGCGGCTCGGGCACGATCGTTCAGCCCAGCTGTGGCCGCCCTTAAGAATTCCTCGATGGACCGCACCCCCTCTCACCAGGCAGATTGCTGCCTGCCCGGAGCGCGTCCGTCAGGTGCGGCCGAACCGGGCCGCCGCGGCCTGCCCGACCCCCGAAGGCCGTCCCACCCGCACGTCAGGAGCCGTCGCCCGTGAAGGCACTCGTCAAGCAGAAGGCCGAGCCCGGCCTCTGGATGATCGACGTCCCGAAGCCCGAGATCGGCCCGGGCGAGGTGCTGATCAAGGTGCTGCGGACCGGCATCTGCGGCACCGACCTGCACATCCGTAAGTGGGACAACTGGGCGCAGCAGACCATCAGGACCCCGATGACGATCGGCCACGAGTTCGTCGGCGAGGTCGCCGAGCTGGGCGCCGGCGTCACCGACATCGCGGTGGGCGACCTGGTCAGCGGCGAGGGCCACCTGGTCTGCGGCAAGTGCCGCAACTGCCTGGCCGGCCGCCGCCACCTGTGCCGCAACACCGTCGGCCTGGGCGTCAACCGCGACGGCGCCTTCGCCGAGTACGTGGCGCTGCCCGCCTCCAACGTCTGGGTGCACCGGGTGCCGGTCGACCTGGACGTGGCCGCGATCTTCGACCCGTTCGGCAACGCCGTGCACACCGCGCTGTCCTTCCCGCTGGTCGGCGAGGACGTGCTGGTCACCGGCGCCGGCCCGATCGGCATCATGGCCGCCGCCGTCGCCAAGCACGCCGGCGCCCGCAACGTGATGATCACCGACGTCTCCCCGTACCGGCTCGACCTGGCCCGCGAGGTCGGCGTGACGCTGGCGCTGAACGTCGCCGAGCACACCATCGAGGAGGGCCAGCAGAAGCTGGGCCTGCGCGAGGGCTTCGACGTCGGCCTGGAGATGTCCGGCCGCCCCGAGGCGATGCAGTCGATGATCGCCAACATGACGCACGGCGGCAAGATCGCCATGCTCGGCCTGCCGGCCGACGACTTCGCCGTCGACTGGGCGCGGATCGTCACCTCGATGATCACCATCAAGGGCATCTACGGCCGCGAGATGTTCGAGACCTGGTACGCGATGTCCGTGCTGCTGGAGGGCGGCCTGGACCTCAGCCCGGTGATCACCGGCCGCTACGCCGCCGATGACTTCGGCGCCGCCTTCGACGACGCCGCGAGCGGCAACTGCGGCAAGATCATCCTCGACTGGACCGCCTGAGCCACCCCGCCGACGCAAAAGGAGCCTGTTGTGTTCGACAACGTGCGCGCCGACATCGCCACCACCCTCGACGAGATCCGCGAGGCCGGCCTGTTCAAGCCCGAGCGGGTGATCGGCACCCCGCAGAGCGCCGCCGTCACCGTCACCGGCGGTGGCAAGCCCGGCGAGGTGCTGAACTTCTGCGCCAACAACTACCTCGGCCTGGCCGACCACCCCGAGGTGCTCGCCGCCGCCAAGGACGCCCTGGACCGCTGGGGCTACGGGATGGCCTCGGTCCGCTTCATCTGCGGCACCCAGGACGTCCACAAGGAGCTGGAGGACCGCCTCTCGGCGTTCCTCGGCCAGGAGGACACGATCCTCTACTCCTCCTGCTTCGACGCCAACGGCGGTGTCTTCGAGACCCTGCTCGACGCCAATGACGCCGTCATCTCCGACGCGCTCAACCACGCGAGCATCATCGACGGCATCCGGCTCAGCAAGGCCCGCCGCCACCGCTACGCCAACCGCGACATGGCCGACCTGGAGAAGCAGCTCCAGGACACCCAGGACGCCCGCCGCCGCCTGATCGTCACCGACGGCGTCTTCTCGATGGACGGCTACGTCGCCCCGCTGCGGGAGATCTGCGACCTGGCCGACCGCTACGGCGCCATGGTCATGGTGGACGACTCGCACGCCGTCGGCTTCGTCGGCGCGGGCGGCCGCGGCACCCCGGAGCTGCACGGCGTGATGGACCGCGTGGACATCATCACCGGCACCCTCGGCAAGGCCCTCGGCGGCGCCTCCGGCGGCTACGTCGCCGCCCGCCGGGAGATCGTCGCCCTGCTGCGCCAGCGCTCCCGGCCGTACCTGTTCTCCAACTCGCTGGCCCCGGTGATCGCGGCCGCCTCGCTGAAGGTGCTCGACCTGGTCGAGAACTCCAACGAGCTGCGCGAGCGGCTGGCGGCCAACACCGCGCTGTTCCGCTCGAAGATGACCGAGGCCGGGTTCGAGATCCTGCCCGGCGACCACCCGATCGCCCCGGTGATGATCGGCGACGCGGCCGAGGCCGGCCGGCTCGCCGAACTGCTGCTGGAGCGCGGCGTGTACGTGATCGGGTTCTCCTACCCGGTCGTCCCGCACGGCCAGGCCCGGATCCGGGTGCAGCTGTCCGCGGCGCACTCCACCGAGGACGTCGAGCGCGCCGTCGCGGCCTTCGTCGACGCCCGCGCCGCCCTGGGGCAGTAGCCCCCGCCGGGCCCGGCAGGGGCCCGCACCGACTGCCCGCGGGCCGGACCGCTCGGAACCGGTCCGGCCCGCGGGCCCACAACCGCCGTGGGGGGGGGGGGGGGCCCGAGCCCCCCCCCCCCCCCCCCCCCCCCCCCCCCCCCCCCCCCCCCCCCGCCGGGGGGGCCCCCCCCCCCCCCCCCCCCCCCCCCCACGGCCCCCAACCACCTGCCCCACCCTCCCGTTGCGGGGGCGGGACGCCGGCCCGGCCGACGTCCCGCCCCCGTCGCGGTTCCCGGGGCGCTCGCCGTCGCCGCCGTTTCGATCAGTCGTCGTCGTTGTCCTGGCCCTGGTCGTCGTTGTCACCGTGGTGCCCGTCGGTGCGGGCGAAGACCTGGTAGTCGCCCGCCGGGCCGGTGCTGCCGCCGACCAGGTTGCCGCTGGTCGAGCCGAAGACCACGGTGTCGCCGTGGGCGTCCACGAACGGGTCGACCGAGGAGCCGTTGCCGAAGGAGCCGTCCGGGGCGGTGGAGACCCGCTCGGTGCGGCCGGTGCGCAGGTCCTGGCGGTAGACGTCCCAGCCCGGGTGCTGCGGGCCGGCCACCAGGTTGTCGGCGGCGGAGGAGAAGTAGATCCAGCGGTTGTCGGCCGTGATGCGGCCGTGGTCGGAGGTGCCCACCGAGGTGGTGCCGGGCAGGCCGCCGCTGACCTTCGTCACGGCGCCGGTCCGGAGGTCCCGGACGTACAGCACCAGGTGGTAGCGGTGGCCGTTGGTCGAGCCGCCGGGCTCGGGCAGGGCGTAGACCGCGCGCCGCCCGTCCGGGCTGATCGTCGCGTCGAAGCTCGCCGCGCCGGGCGTGCCGTCGGGGCCGATGCTCGCGGCGGAGATCCGGCCGGTCCGGAGGTCGGCCGTGTAGTAGGTGCCGGTGGTCGGCAGGGCCAGGTTCGACTTCGCCAGGCCCTCCCGGGCGCTGCGGGGCAGGGCCGGGGCGGTGCCCGGGGCCGGCTCGACGTCGGCGGCGGCCGGGGCGGGTGCGGCAGGGGACGCGGTGGCCGGGGCGGGTGCGGCCGGGGCGGGAGTCTGCGCGGCCGGCAGCAGGTTGGAGGCGAAGGAGGTGAAGCCGACGGTGTGGCCGTCCGCGCTGATCGTCGGGTTGAGCGACATGCTGTCGCCCGGCTTGCCGTCCGCGCCGAGGGAGACCAGGCGGGTCGTCCCGGTCCAGCGGTCGGTGACGTAGATGTTGTAGTCCCAGGTGTACGGCCTGGCGAGGGACGGGGTGGCGAGGGACGGGGTGGCGGCGCCGCCCGGCATGCCGGGGACCAGGTCGGTGCGAGCCGACACGAAGGCCACGTAACGGCCGTTCGCGCTGATCGAGGGCGCGTAGGAGGCGTGGAACTTGTCGGTGTCGGCGCCGGTGAGGCCGCCGCTGATCAGCTCGGTGCGGCCGGTCGCGCGGTCGCGCAGGTACACCTCGGTGCGGCCCTGGACCTGCAGGCCGGGCACCACGTTCTCGGCGTCGCTCTCGAAGACGACGTAGCGGCCGTCCGCGTTGATCCCGACGTAGTCGGTGAAGCCGCTCAGCGCCGAGCCGTCGGCGGCCAGGTTGACCCGCTCGGTGCGGCCGGTGCGCAGGTCGCGGACGTAGGCGTCGCGGGCGGTCTTCGCGGGCTGGGCCACCAGGTTGGTGGCCCAGGAGGTGAACAGGGCGTAGCGGCCGTCCGCGCTGACCCCGTGGCTCCACGACTGGTTGTCGGGCACCGCGCCGTTCAGCCCGACGCTGACCTGGACGGTCGCGGGCGGCACCGGCGCGGCCTGGGCCGGGGCGGCGACCGCGGCCAGGACGGCGGCGGCCGCCAGGACGCTTCCGGCGCCGACCAGCCACCGGTTGCGGGTGGTTCGGGTGCTGCGGGTCATGGGCGTGGTCCTCCCCTGTGATCGCCGCGGCGCCGGGCTCCCTCCCGGCGACGGGCTCCAGGAGAGCCAATCGCCGGGAGGCGCGACGGGTCAACGGCCCCGGGTGATCTCGGCGGAAAATACGTCAACAAACGTATTCCGCACGGGAGTCAGGCCAGGGAAGGCGCCGGTTCAGGCCATCGGTCCGGGCCGTCGGTTCGGGCCGTCGGGTCAGGCCGTCGGGTCGGGCCGTCGGGTCAGGCCGTCAGAGGCGGCGCCGGAAGACGTCCGTGACGTTGTTGGCGTCGCCCGGGACGAGGTCGCCGTCCGTGGCGTTGAAGACCACGGTGTCCCCGAAGGCGTCCACGGACGGTGTGAACGACGAGGCGGTGCTCTGGGCGCCGTCCCGGGTGAGGCTCACCCGCTCGGTGCGGCCGGTCCACAGGTCGTGGCGGAAGACGTCCGACTGCTGGTTGGTGTCGCCCGGCACCAGGGTCTCGACGTCGGAGGTGAAGTACACCCACCGGCCGTCGTCGGTCATGACGGGCTCGTAGGAGGAGAGGTCCGTGGTGGTGCCGGGGAGCGGGGTGCTCACCTGGGTCACGGTGCCGGTGGCCAACTCGCGGGCGTAGACCACCAGATGGATCCCGTGCGAGCCGGGCCGCCCGCCGGGCTGGGGGACGCTGTAGACGGCGTAGCGGCCGTCCGGGCTGATCCGACCGTCCTGGCCGGTGGGCCGGAAGGCCCCGGTCTCGTCGTAGCTGGCGGCGCTGATCCGGCCGGTGCGGGCGTCCCAGACGTAGAAGGGGAAGAACTTGGGCACCGCCAGGTGCGGCCGGGCGCCGGTGGAGGGTGCGGGTGCGGTGGAGCCGTCGGCGGTCGGGGTGCCGTCGGCCGGGGCGCCGGTGCCGGCCGTTGCCGGTTCCTCCGTGGACGGGACGAGGTTGCCCGCCCGCGAGGTGAAGCCGACGGTCCGGCCGTCCGCGCTCAGGGTCGGCACGGAGGAGTGCTGGTCGGCCGGCGTGCCGTCGTAGCCGACCGTGATCAGCCGGGTGGTGTGGGTCCAGCGGTCGGTGACGTAGATGTTCGCCTTGCCGCGCTTGACCGTCCCCCCGAGGTCGGTGCGGTCGGAGGCGAAGGCCACGAAGCGGCCGTCCCGGCTCAGGCTGGGGTCGCTCGCCCTGCGGATCGACTGGTCGTCGGCCGTCGAGCCGGTGCCGACGCTGATCAGCTCGGTGCGACCGGTCCACCGGTCGCGCACGAAGACGTCGGTCTCGTGCTTCTGCTGGCCGGGCACCGCGTTGGTCGCGGCGGTGCTGAACGCCACGAACCGGCCGTCGCCGCTGATCGTGGCGTTGGCGGCCGGCGCGTTCAGCTGCGAGCCGTCGTCGGCCAGGTCGACCTGTTCGACGTGCCCGTTGCGGAGGTCCTTCACGTAGAGGCCCTCCGAGCCGTCGGCGTGACCGGGGGCGAGACCGGTCGCCGTCGAGCTGAACAGCACCGAGCGGCCGTCGGAGCTCACCCCGAGCTGGTACGAGTCGCCGTTCAGCCCCTCGCCCTTGGGTCCCTCGCTGACCCGGGCGGTGTCGCCCTTGGGCGGCCGGGCCTCGGCGGCGGGCATCGCGGCGCCGACCGCGGTGACGGCGGCCAGCACGCAGGCGGTGCGGGCCAGCCGGCGGCGGGTGCGTGCGGTGGTCATCGATCATCCTCCCCAGATGACGGTGTCGGGCCCGCTCGACCCCCGCGGCCCGGTCGGGCACGAGCCAAGCGCCGCTCGGCCCGGCGGTCAACGGACTGCGGCGATCTCGGCCGGAAATACGTCACCGGTGGTACCGGCGACCGGAACCGCCTCCTCCCGGAAAGCGGTGCGGGGACGACCCCGGCGGGTTCGCTCCGCCACGCTGGCAGAATTGGCCTGTGATCGACGCACGACGGCTGCGGACCCTGCGGGCCGTGGCGGACCACCGCACCGTGACCGCCGCGGCGGCCGCCCTCTACCTGACCCCCTCCGCGGTCTCCCAGCAACTGGCCGCCCTGGAGCAGGAGACCGGGCACCACCTGCTCGCCCGCGAGGGCCGGGGGGTGCGGCTGACCGCCGCCGGGGAGATCCTGCTCGGCCACGCCGATGTCGTGCTGGCCCAGCTGGAGCGGGCCGAGGCCGACCTCGCCGCGTACAGCGCCGGCGTCTCCGGGGAGGTCACCGTGGCCTCCTTCGCCACCGGCATCGGACTGGTGCTGGCGCCGGCGATCGGGCTGCTCGCCGAGCGCGCGCCGGGGGTGCGGCTGAAGGTGCTGGACGCCGAGGGCGACGCCAGCCTGCCGATGGTGCTGGAGGGCCGGGCCGACCTCGCGGTGGCCGTGGAGTACCGGGGCGCGCCGCGCGCCGACGACGCCCGGCTGACCCGGGTGCCGCTGTACGCCGAGCCCTTCGAGGCCGTCCTCCCGCTCGGCCACCGGCTGGCGGGCGAGGCAGGCCCGCTCGCCGTCGCCGCGCTGGCCGACGAGCCCTGGATCGGGCCCTACCCGGGCAACCCCTGCCACGACGTGGTGCTGCTGGCCTGCGAGCACGCCGGGTTCCAGCCCCGGCTGCTGCACTCCTCGGACGACTTCCGGGCGGTCGTGGCGCTCGCCTCGGCGGGCGCCGGGGTGGCCCTCGTCCCGCGCTCGGCGCTGCGCGGGGTCGACCTCGGGCAGGTCGCCGTCCGTCCGGTGGACAGCGAGCTCGCCACCCGTCGGGTCTTCGCCGCCGTGCGGGCCGGCGCGGACGGGCACCCGTTGATCCGGCCGGTCCTGGACGCCCTCGCCGAGGCGGCCGCGGCGGGCGCGTAGGGCGTTCCGGGCGTGGCGGGCGCGTAGGGCGTGCCGGGCATGCTGGGCGCGTAGGGCGTCGAGGGACGACGGGCGGGCGGGGCCTGGAGGGCTTGGCGTGGGCCGGGTCCGAAATTCGCGGCGGATCCGGCGGGAAGTGTCAGAGACGCCCCGGGGCCCTCGGGTGGTTCCGGACACGGTCGTGCGGCTGCCCGGCGTCCCGGGGCGGGCGGCCGCGCCGTGTGCAGGTGGCGTGGCGTCCCGGCCCGGGCGGCCGGGCAGCCGCAGGTCCAGGGAGGGGCGGTCGGATCATCCGACCGTCGGGGTCACCCGTGGGTGAGGGTGATCAGGCGGACGGCCGGGGCGGAAACCACCTGAACGGTATCGGTGCCGGGGATCCGCAGCTTGACGAAGCCGCCCTGGAACGCCACCAGTGCGCGGGGCACCGAGGAGACCGCCCGGTCGGCGGCGTCCACCACCGCGTAGCCGTCGACCAGGTCGACGGAGCCCTCGGCCCAGTCCTCGTCCATGCGTCCCCCCGCTGTACGGCTGTCCCCCGCAAACGGTACCGATCGGTTCCGTTCTGACGTCGAAGACGGTACCGATCGGTGCCGTTTGGCGTCAAGGGCGGTTAGGATCGCTCCCATGGCAGTCAACGCACGGGCGCGCCTGCTGAGCACGGCCGAGACCCTCTTCTACGCCAACGGGATCCACGCGGTCGGCGTGGAGCGCATCCTCTCCGAGTCCGGTGTGGGCCGGGCCTCCTTCTACCGGCACTTCACCGGCAAGGAGGCCCTGGTGACGGCCGTCCTGGAGGGGCGCGACCAGCGGTTCCGCAGCTGGCTCGCCGAGCGGGTCGCGGCCCACGGCGGCCACCCGCTGCACGTCTTCGACGCGCTGGCCGAACGGTTCTCGACGCAGGACTACCGGGGCTGCGTCGCCATCAACACCATGACCGAGATCGCCGACCGCGCCAGCCCGGCCCGGGAGATGGCGGCGCTGCACAAACGGCGCGTCATCGAGCTGGTCGAGCAGCTCATGCGGGACGCGGACATCCCCCGGCCCGACGAGCGGGCCAAGCAGTTCGCCCTCCTGATGGACGGCGCCATCGTCACCGCCCTGCGCGAGGGCACCCCGGACGCCGCCTGGCGGGCCCGCACCATCGCGGAGTCCCTGCTGGCGGCCGGCTGAGGCCCCTGCGGCAGCCGGTCAGGTGCCGGTCGGGCCGGTCAGTCCCTGCGGGCGCCACCAGGCGAGGGGCGAGGAGCAGGCACCGGCCGTCAGGGGCGCGTCGGCGCCCTGGTCGAGCAGGCAGCGGGTGCCGTCCTGGGTCCTGATGAGCAGGCAGTCGGTGACGGAGCCGTCCGCCGGAGCGGCGTCCGGAGCCGGCCGACGGTCGGTGAACTGCCAGCGCTGGGCGTCGGCTCCGGTGGCGCCCGCCGGGGTGTCGTCCCGTACGGCCACGGTGCCGGTGGGCTCCACGGTGATCAGCCGGGGCACCGGCGCACCGCTGGAGAGCAGGGACTGCAGGGCCAGGCCGCCGTCCGGTTCGGTCCAGACGAGCCACTCCTCGCCGTTGCCTCCGGTCGGTGCCACGGTACCGACGGGTGCCCCGTCCGGCACGTCGGAGGGCGGGGCGTCCAGCACGGCCAGGCGGCGTCCGGAGGCGCAGGAGGCCAGGGTGCCGAGGCCCCCGTAGGAGGGGGTGCGCGGGCCGTCCGGGTCGAACGCCGGGGTGCCCGTCGGCGCGGTGGCCGGATCGCCGAGGCCGCCCGGGAGCACGTCGTCGGACAGGGCCTCCGGTCCGGCGGGGGAGGCCTCGGGCGGGGCCGCCGCCGCCCGGTTGTCGGCGGCGTGGACGCCCGGGGCGGCCGACGGGCCCGCGGCAGGGCCGGGGCCGCCGGTGCAGCCGGCGATCAGCAGCAGGCCCGGCAGCAGGCCCGGCAGGAGGACGGCGGCCGCGCGGGCGGTGCCCGGCCGGTCCCGCCGAGGGTCGGAGGGGGTCGTCCGTCCGGTCCGTTCCGTGGTCGTCCTGCGCAGCGTCATCCGACGTCCTCCTTGCCGTGCCGTTCCCCGGTGGGCGGGCGGCCGGAGCTCCCCGTGACGGGGCCGGACCGCCCGGCGGGGCCGTGCCTGTCGACCCCTGTCCACGGTCACGCTAGGGTGCCGGACCACTGGTGGATGACGGTCGGTGCCTCGGGGATCTGCCCGGGTGACGGTGCTTCGGGCCGTTGACGGGCGAGGCGACGGCTCCGGGCCCGGCGGTGGTGCCCGTGGGCCGGCGGCGCCGGCGTCGGCCCGGACGGCGGCGAAAGGTTTCGGTCCGGGTACCGACAGTTCTGCCGGCTCCGGGCACCAAGGGCGGGCACCACGGGCGGGCGACGAGCGGCCGAACGGCCGCGCGGCGGGGCTGCGTATGCTGGGGCCGTGATGGCGAACGAGGGACGGCAACCGGTGCTGCGGGCGGACGCCGCGCGGAACCGGGCCCTGGTGCTGCGCGTCGCCCGGGAGCAACTCGCCGCAGGGGACGACACGCTGCAGCTCAACGTCATCGCCCGGCTGGCCGGGGTCGGTGTGGGAACCGTCTACCGGCACTTCCCCAACCCGCAGGCGCTGCGCGAGGCGCTGCTGGTGGAGCGGTTCCGTGAGCTGGTCGACGAGGCCCGCGCCGCCGCCGACGAGGAGGACGCCTCCGAGGGGCTGCACCGACTGCTGCGCTTCACGCTCCTCAAGGCGTTGCACGACGACGGCCTGGGAGCCGTGCTGGAGTCCGCCAATGACGCCGAGGCACAGACCTCGGCCATGAAGGCCGAGTTGGACGAGGCCGTCGCGAGCCTGCTCGACCGGGCTCGTCTGCAGGGCGCCGTCCGCGGCGACATCGGGCCCGGCGACGTGCGCCGACTGCTCTGCGGGATCGAGCACGCCCTGCGCAGCGGCGACCAGGGCCCCGCGCGGGTCGAGGTCTACCTCGGGGTCCTCGTCGAGGGGTTGCGTCCTCCGCGCTGACGCGGGTCACCGGCTCGAGGGCGAGACCGGGCCGTCGTGCGGCCGTCGTTCGCCGTCGTGCGGCGGTCGTACGCCCGTCGCCGTGTGGCGGTCGCCGAATCTTACGGACCGCGAACGTGCTTGCCCGGGAGGGCTGTTCCGGCTGTACAGGGGATCGGGCGCTGCCTACGGTGACGTTCACCCCGCCTCCGCGCCCGGGTCCTCCGGCATCGACTCGGCGCCCGGCCGCGACGCCGCCGTCGGTCGACGGCATCCGTGTGCGCGGTGGGGCCCATGCGGATACGGCTGGTGGGGCAGCACGACGAGCAATTAACCGGATAGCTATCCGCTCGTGCTAGCGTGTGACCCGTCAACCGGATAGCTATCCGGTTGATCTGTCGCAGTGGAGAAGGGGCGAAGCTGATGGAACGCCAGGCAGTGGTGACCGCCGGGACGGGCGGTATCGGACTGGAGACGGCGCTGGGCCTCGCGGAACGCGGCTACGCCGTCACCGTGATCGGCCGCGACGAGGACCGCGGCCTGCAGGCCGTGGACCGGATCTCGGCCGTGGCGACCGGCAGCCGGCCGAGGTTCATCGCGGCCGACCTGTCCTCGCTCGGCGCCGTGCGGGGCCTCGCCCTCGACCTGGCCGCCTTGGGCCCGCTGACCGTCCTGGTCAACAACGTCGGCGCGATGTTCGCGCAGCGGCAGCGGACCGTGGACGGCATCGAGGCCTCCTTCGCCGTCAACCACCTCTCGCCGTACCTGCTCACGGAGCTGCTCCTGGACCAGCTCCGGGCCGGCGGACCGAGCCGGGTCGTGAACGTGAGCTCCGGCGCCGTCAAGGTGGCCAAGCGCACCTTCGCCGCCGTCGAGCCCCCGGGCGGCTACTACGGCTTCCACTGGTACGGCCGGGCCAAACTCGCCAACCTCGCCTACACGCTGGACCTGGCCGAGCGCCTGCGCGGCAGCGGCGTCAGCGTCTTCGCGGCCGACCCGGGCGGCGCCGCCACCAGCATGACCAACGGCACCATGGCCTCGCCGACGATCGTCTCCCCGGGTCTGCGCCTGCTGTGGCCGCTGGTCCGCCGGCGCTTCGAGCGCTCGACGGCCGGACCGGCCGCCGAGGCCGCCCGCTCCTCGGTGTTCGCCGCCACCGACCCCTCACTCGACGGCCGGACCGGTCTGCTCATCGGCCCGGAAGCCCGACCCGTCCCCGTCCCCCCGGCGAGCACCGACCCCCGGCTCACCGCCGACGTCCTCCGGCTCAGCCGGGAGCACGCGGGCCGATGGACGCTCGCGTGACCCGACCCTCCGCACCGCCGACCCCCGGCGCCCGCAGCACCCGTCCGCCCGTCCCGATCCGGTGGGAGGGAGCATGACCGAGCGCCACGACACGGCCGTCCCCGTCCCTGTTTCCGGCTCGGGCTCCGGCCCCGTCCCCGCTCCCGCGGTGCCGACGGCCGAGCGGCACCGCGGCCTCCTGCTGCGGTACGCGGCCCGGCTGACCCGCGGCGACCTGCACCGGGCGGAGGACATCGTCTAGGAGACCCTGCTGCGGGCCTGGGCGCGGCCGCCGCAGGGCGATCCCGAGGACGAGGAGCGACTGCTCGCCTGGCTGTACACGGTGGCGCGGAACCTGTCCGTCGACATGCACCGCCGCGACCGCTCGGTGCCGGTGGGCGTGGTGCCGAGCCAGCTGCTGCACCACGCGGCCGACGGTGACCTGGCCGAGCGCGTGGTCGACCGGCAGGCGGTCCGCTCGGCGCTGACCCGGCTCTCCGAGGAGCACCGGGAGGTGATCGTCCGGATCCACCTGCGCGACCGGTCCGGCGAGGAGGCCGCGCAGGAGCTCGGCGTCCCACCCGGCACCGTCAAGTCCCGTACGCACTACGCCCTGCGCGCGCTGCGACGGGAGCTGGCGGTCCGCCGCCCCCGGGGCTGACACTCCGTCCGTCCGGAACGCGCGCGAGGCCCGCGCCGAGGATTCGGCGCGGGCCTCGCGGAGTGGTCACCGCCGACCGCGAACCGCGCACCCGGGGTGGGGTGCGTCGGGTGCGGCCGGCACCGGCTTCCGGAGCGTCCGGGGTTGGGCCCCGGGCCCGCGGGCGGGGGCCGGGTCAGTGGGCGGGGCGGATCTGGAGGGCGTTGATGCCCCAGTGGATCGACGGGTCCGAGGTGTGCACGGTGAACTGGAAGTCCCGGCCGGGGCGGGCGGGGATGTCCACCGAGCCGACGCCGACGGAGTCCAGCGGACACTGCACGGTGAAGTCGGCCGGAGCCAGGCCGCCGACGTGCACCTGCACCGAACCGCCGCCCTGGCAGCCGACGGTGACGGCGATCGGCAGCGACTCGATCACCGAGGCCGTCACCGCGCCGCCGTTCCCGATCCAGTCGGGGATCGCGAACATGGTGTCCTCGTCCGGGGCCGGCGGCAGGATCCGCCCCGTCCCCGGCTCGCCGAAGGGCTCGTCCGAGGCCGAGTCCGAGTCCGAGGCCGAAGCTGCGGCCGGTGTCGAGTCAGGTACCGGGTCGGCGGGCTGCGCCGATGCCGTCCCGGCGAACGCGAGTGCCACCCCCAGCACCCCGGCCGCTGCGGTGAGCGTGCGCGTCCTCGTCCGTTCCATGGTGGTCCCCCCTGCTGTTCACGTGTCGTACCGATGTTCGGCATACGAAGTTGATCGTAGTGCCCTCGGTCGGGGGTGACCGCCGTCTCGGCGGCTTTCGGCCGATCAGGCGCGGTCGTGGAGCGTGACCTGGTAGCCGTCGGGGTCGGCGAAGGTGAAGGTCCGGCCGAAGGGGCCGTCGATCGGTGCGGAGACGATGGTGCGACCGTCGGCGACGAGCGCGTCGTGGACGGCCTGGACGTCGGTGGCGTGGAGCCAGATCGCCACGCCGATGCCGGGCTGGGCGACGGATGCGAGGTCGGTGCCGGGAACGACGTCGCGGAGGGCGAACGCGATCGGCTTCGTCTCGAAGACGACGGCGTGCGGGGGCCCGGCCGGCGAGCGGACGAGGCCCAGGTACCGCTCGTAGAACGCCTGCGAAGCGGCGAGGTCGCGCACTTGGAGCGAGATGAAGTCGGGGCCGGTGGCGGGCATGGTGGCACTCCTTCTTTGCATGTCAGTTTTCTGACATGCGGCAACGTATGTCAGAATGCTGACATGAGTCAAGAAGGTGTCGGCGTCGACCTGGAGACGTCCCTGGGCTACCTGCTCAAGGAGGCGTCGAGCGCCCTGCGGGTGGCCATGGAGGAAGTGCTGCGGCCGCTCGGGATGAGCGTGACCCACTACTCCTGCCTGGAACTGCTGGCGCAACGACCGGGCCTGTCGAACTCCGAGCTCGCGCGGGGCGCGTTCGTGACGCGGCAGACGATGAACGTGCTGCTCCAGGCCCTGGAACGGGACGGCTACGTGACCAGGCCCGCGGAGGCACCCGTCGGGAAGGCGCTCCCCGCGCGGCTCACGCCACGCGGCCGACGCAGCCTCGAGAAGGCGAGCGCGGCCGTCCGGTCCGTCGAGGCCGGCATGCTGGCCGGCCTGACCGACACCGAGCAGTCCGAGGCGTTCCGGATCCTGCGGAGCATGATCCATTCCCTCCGTGGCGACACCGGGGGCGCCTGACCGCTCCCCGGGCGCACACCCTCGCAGGCGAGCGGTGGCCCGCTGACCCGCCGATCCGCTCGGCCGTGGTCACCCCGTCCAGCGGTCGGCGCCGGTTCGGTGGGTGCGGGAGCGAGTGCATAGGGTGGGGGTGATGGTGTCGGCGCCTGCGTAGGGAGATGGGGATGGGTTCGACCTCTGTTGCTGGCGGCCTGCTCCCGGTCGGGGTGATCGGGCTCGGGGACATCGCGCAGAAGGCGTATCTGCCGGTGGTGGGGGCGTTGCCGGGGCTGGACCTGCGGTTGATGACCCGGGACGGGGCGAAGCTGGAGCGGATCGGTGAGGCGTACCGGGTCGCGGCGGAGAAGCGGTTCACCGATCTCGGGGAGTTGATCGGGAGCGGGATCCGGGCGGCGTTCGTGCACGCGGCCACCGACCAGCACGTGCCGATCGTGGAGCGGCTGCTGACGGCGGGCGTCGACGTCTACGTGGACAAGCCGCTGGACTACACGCTGGACGGTTCCCGCCGCCTGGTGGACCTGGCCGACCGGACGGGCCGCTCGCTGATGGTGGGCTTCAACCGGCGGCACGCGCCCGGCTACGTGCAGGCCAAGGAGCGCCCGCGGGACCTGATCGTGCTGCAGAAGAACCGCGAGGGCCTGCCCGAGGCCGCCCGCACCCTGGTCTACGACGACTTCATCCACGTCGTCGACCTGCTCCGCTTCCTCGTGCCGGGCGAGATCGAGCACGTGGACGTCCGCTCCCGCAGCCGGAACGGGCTGGTCGAGCACGTGGTGCTCACCCTCGGCGGGGAGGGGTTCACCGCGCTGGGCATCATGAACCGGCTCTCCGGCTCGACGGAGGAGGTGCTGGAGGTGTCCGGCGGCGACTCCAAGCGGGAGGTGCGCAACCTGGCGGAGGTGATCGACCACCGGGGCCAGCCGACCGTCCGGCGCCGCGGCGACTGGGTGTCGGTCGCCCGCCAGCGCGGCATCGAGCAGTGCGTGCTGGCGTTCCTGGACGCCGTCCGCACCGGGAAGACCCTCGACGCCCGTGACGCGCTGCGCACCCACGAGCTGTGCGAGCTGGTCGTGGCGCGGATCGAGGCTTCCTGGGAGTCGGCTGGGAGCGGCCTGTGAGCAGCCCGGACTGACCGTGAGTCAAGTCACCTGGACGGAACGGACAGTTCACCGACGAGGTCTTGTCGGGGCTTTTTCTACGCGCGTATCTTGAGGGGCGCCGCGGGGGGCGGGTGTCCGTCCCCCGCTCCCTCTACGCGAGTAGCGCGCGCATCGAGCGCGCCTCCGCCCGGACCGCCGTGCCACCACCCGTGCCGCACGACGGAGCTAGGAGTCCTGCCCCGGTGACCACCGCCCCCGCCTCCCGCCCGCACAGAAGCCTGCTGCGCGCCGCCCTGATCCCGGCCTCGCTGGCCGCCTCGCTGGTGCTCGTGCCGCTGCCGGCGGCCAACGCCGCCGGTGCCGCGACCCCCGCCCCGACCGAGGCCGGCCCGCTGCGGATCCACGACGTCCAGGGCACCACCCGGATATCCCCGCAGGCCGGCAAGCCCGTCACCGGTGTGCCCGGCATCGTCACCGGTGTGCGCGCGTACGGCAGTTCCAAGGGCTTCTGGATCCAGGACCCGAACCCGGACGCGGACCCGGCGACCAGCGAGGGCGTCTTCGTCTTCACTGGCGGCAACCCGACCGTCAAGGTCGGCGACTCGGTGCTGGTGAGCGGCAAGGTCACCGAGTACTACCCCAACTACTCCGGCGGCTCGCAGTCCCTCACCGAGATCTCCGCCCCGGGCGTCACGGTCGTCTCCTCCGGCAACCCGCTGCCCGCCCCGGTGGTCGTCGACACCCGCAACATCCCCGGCACCTACAGCCCGGCGGCCGGCGCGGACGGCAGCATCGACGGCGTGAAGCTCGACCCGGAGAAGTACGCCCTGGACTTCTACGAGTCCCTGGAGGGCATGCTCGTCCAGGTCAAGGACGTCCGGGTGGTCCAGGCGACCGACAAGTACAACGAGCTGTGGGTCGCCGCCGACCGCCAGGACCAGCGCAGCAAGCGCGGCGGCGTGCTGTACGAGTCCTACCGCGAGCCCAACGTCGGCCGCCTGATGATCCAGCAGCAGGCGCCCGCCTCGCAGCAGGTGTTCCCGGTGGCCAACGTCGGCGACGAGCTGACCGGCACCACCACCGGCCCGCTGGACTACAACGCCTTCGGCGGCTACACCCTCGTCGCCGGCCCGATGGGCACGCTGAAGGACAACCACCTGCAGCGCGAGGTCACCGCCCAGGCGGGCGACCGCGAACTCACCCTCGCCACCTACAACGTGGAGAACCTGGCCCCGAACAACCCGGACTCCAAGTTCGCCGCGCTGGCCCAGGGCGTCGTCACCAACCTGCGCTCGCCCGACATCGTCGCCCTGGAGGAGATCCAGGACGACAACGGTTCCAAGAACGACGGCACGGTGGACGCGAGCCAGACCGTCGCCAAGTTCATCGCCGCGATCAAGGCGGCCGGCGGCCCGGCGTACGACTGGCGCTCGATCGACCCGCAGGACGGCAAGGACGGCGGCGAGCCCGGCGGCAACATCCGCCAGGTCTTCCTGTTCAACCCGCAGCGGGTCTCCTTCACCGACATCCCGGGCGGCGACGCCACCACCGCCGTCGGCGTGACCGGCACCGGCACCGCCGCCGCGCTGACCGCCTCGCCCGGCCGGATCGCGCCGAACGACGAGGCGTGGACCACCAGCCGCAAGCCGCTGGTCGGCCAGTTCGCCTTCCGCGGCCAGAAGGTCTTCGTGATCGCCAACCACTTCAACAGCAAGGGCGGCGACCAGGGCATCGACAGCCGCTTCCAGCAGCCGACCCGCAGCTCCGAGGTGCAGCGGGTCAAGCAGGCCACCCTCGAGCAGGCCTTCGTCGCGCAGCTGCTGGCCGCCGACAAGGAGGCCAAGGTCGTCTCCCTCGGCGACTTCAACGACTACCAGTTCTCGCCCGCGCTGGCCGCGCTCACCAAGGGCGGCGTGCTGCGCGACCTGGTCAACGAGCTGCCGGAGACCGAGCAGTACTCCTACGTCTACCAGGGCAACTCGCAGGTGCTGGACCACATCCTGGTCAGCCCCGAGGTCGGCTACGCCAAGTACGACGTGGTGCACATCAACTCCGAGTTCGCCCAGCAGGCGAGCGACCACGACCCGCAGGTGGTCCGCATCAAGCCGTGACGCGAGCCGCCGTGCCGGCCGGGGCGTGAACGGCGATGCGCGGGCCGCGGCGTCGGGCGTGACGTGAACGGCGATGCGCGGGCCGCGGCGTCGGCCGTGACGCGCACTGCGGCTATCCTGCCTCCGCCGCCGGTGATCACCGGCGGCGGAGGCAGCGCCGTTCGGGGCGTCGGGTGACGGGGGAGACCGTGGAGACCGTGCAGTACCGGATCGAGCGGATCGGCCGTGAGGACTGGCAGCGCCTGCGGAAGGTGCGCCTGGCCCAACTCCTCGACACGCCAATGGCGTTCGGTGAGACCCACGAGTACGCGAGCCACCAGGGCGAGGGCAACTGGCGGGCCCGGACGAACTGGGTCAACGAACCCGGCAAGGTCGGCCTGGTGGCCGTCGACGCCGAGGGGGAGTGGGTCGGCACCATGCTGTCCGTCCCGAACCAGCAGCACCCCCGCACCGTGGACCTGATCGGCGTCTGGGTGGACCCGGCGCACCGCGGCCGCGAGCGCGGTGTGGCCGACGCCCTGCTGGACGCCGCCCTCGCCTGGGCCCGCGACCAGGGCGCCGAGCGGATGCTGCTCGGGGTGCACGAGGCCAACCCCCGTGCCGCCGCCTTCTACGTCCGGCGCGGGTTCGCGTACACCGGGGGTGCCACGCCGTACGTGCTGGACTCCTCGGCGCGGATCCTGGAGATGGCCCTCCCGCTCGTCTGACACCCCCGGCGGCGCGCCGCTCAGCCGACGTACTCCGCCAGGGCCTCGCCGGTCGCGGTGGAACGGTCGGCGACCAGCTCGGCCGGGGTGCCCTCGAAGACCACCCGGCCGCCGTCGTGGCCGGCGCCCGGGCCGAGGTCGATGATCCAGTCGGCGTGCGCCATGACCGCCGGGTGGTGCTCGATCACGATCACCGACTTGCCGGAGTCGACCAGCCGGTCCAGCAGCCCGAGCAGCTGCTCGACGTCGGCCAGGTGCAGGCCGGTGGTCGGCTCGTCCAGGACGTAGACGCCGCCCCTGTCCGCCATGTGCGTGGCCAGCTTGAGCCGCTGCCGCTCGCCGCCGGAGAGGGTGGTGAGCGGCTGGCCGAGGCTGACGTACCCGAGCCCGACGTCCACCAGCCGCTCCAGGATCCGGTGTGCGGCCGGCAGCTTCGCCTCGCCGGTCCGGAAGAACTCCTCGGCCTCGGTGACGGACATCGCCAGCACCTCGGCGATGTCCCGGCCGCCCAGCCGGTACTCCAGCACCGCGGGCTGGAAGCGCTTGCCCTCGCAGTCCTCGCAGGTGGTGGCGACCCCGGCCATCATCGCCAGGTCGGTGTAGACCACCCCGGCGCCGTTGCACGTCGGGCAGGCGCCCTCGGAGTTGGCGCTGAACAGCGCCGGCTTGACGCCGTTGGCCTTGGCGAAGGCCTTGCGGATCGGCTCCAGCAGGCCGGTGTAGGTGGCCGGGTTGCTGCGCCGCGAGCCCTTGATGGCGCCCTGGTCGACGGAGACCACGCCCCCGTCGACCGCGCCCCGGTCGACCGCGCCCCCGTCCGGCGCCCCCGACGACCGGCACAGCGACCCGTGGATCAGCGAGCTCTTGCCCGAGCCCGCGACCCCGGTCACCACCGTGAGCACTCCGAGCGGGACGTCCACGTCCACGTCCCGCAGGTTGTGGGTGTTCGCGCCGCGGATCTCCAGCGTCCCGGTGGGCTTGCGCACGCTCTCCCGCAGCGGCGCCCGGTCGGCCAGGTGGCGGCCGGTGACGGTGCCGCTGTCGCGCAGCCCGTCGACGCCGCCCTCGTAGCAGACCGTGCCGCCCGCCGTGCCGGCACCGGGGCCGAGGTCCACGACGTGGTCGGCGATCGCGATGGTCTGCGGCTTGTGCTCGACCACCAGCACGGTGTTGCCCTTGTCCCGCAGGCGCAGCAGCAGCTTGTTCATCCGGTCGATGTCGTGCGGGTGCAGGCCGGTGGTCGGCTCGTCGAAGACGTACGTGGTGTCGGTGAGCGAGGAGCCGAGGTGGCGGATCATCTTGACCCGCTGCGCCTCGCCGCCGGAGAGCGTGCCGGAGGGTCGGTCGAGCGAGAGGTAGCCGAGGCCGATCTCCACGAAGGAGTCCAGGGCCTGGCGCAGGGTGCTGAGCAGCGGCGCCACCGAGGGCTCGTCGAGGCCGCGGACCCAGTCGGCGAGGTCGCTGATCTGCATCGCGCAGGCGTCGGCGATGCTGATCCCGGCGATCTTGGAGGAGCGGGCGGCCTCGCTGAGCCGGGTGCCGTCGCATTCCGGGCAGGCGGTGAAGGTGACGGCCCGCTCGACGAAGGCGCGGATGTGCGGCTGCAGCGCGTCCTTGTCCTTGGCGAGCATCGACTTCTGGAGCTTGGGGATCAGGCCCTCGTAGGTGAGGTTGACGCCGTTGACCTTGACCTTGGTCGGCTCCCGGTGGAGGAAGTCCTGCAGCTCCTTCGCGGTGTACTCGCGGATCGGCTTGTCGGGGTCGAGGAAGCCCGAGTTGGCGTAGACGCCGACGGTCCACCAACTGTCGGTCTTCCAGCCGGGGATGGTGATCGCGCCCTCGGCGATCGACTTGCTGTCGTCGTACAGCTGGGTGAGGTCGATGTCGGAGACGCTGCCCCGGCCCTCGCAGCGGGGGCACATGCCGCCGGTGATGCTGAAGCTGCGCTTCTCCTTGACAGTCCTGCCACCGCGCTCGTACGAGACCGCGCCCGCGCCGCTGACCGAGGGGACGTTGAAGGAGTAGGCCTTGGGCGAGCCGATGTGCGGGGTGCCGAGGCGGCTGAAGAGGATGCGCAGCATCGCGTTGGCGTCGGTGGCGGTGCCGACGGTGGAGCGCGGGTCGGCGCCCATCCGCTGCTGGTCGACGATGATCGCGGTGGTCAGGCCCTCCAGGACGTCCACCTCGGGGCGGGCCAGCGTGGGCATGAAGCCCTGGACGAAGGCGCTGTAGGTCTCGTTGATCAGCCGCTGGGACTCGGCGGCGATGGTGTCGAAGACCAGGGAGCTCTTGCCCGAGCCGGACACACCGGTGAAGACCGTCAGGCGGCGCTTGGGGATGTCGACGCTCACGTCCTTGAGGTTGTTCTCGCGCGCGCCGTGGACGCGGATCAGGTCGTGGCTGTCGGCGGTGTGCGGCGCGGGGTGCGCGTCCGTCCTCTTGGGCATGGCTCTCTCTCGTTCCCTGGATCTCGGGTGGGGCGGGCGGGCGTCGGGCGGTGCGTCGGGCGGTGCGTCGGGCGGGGCGCGCGGCCGACGGGCCGGTCGGGTGGGGCCCGCCCCGCCGTCAAGGTACGGCACGGGGGCGGGCCCGCGGGTGCGGTCGGCGCACCCCGCCGAATCAGCGCACCTCGTTGAAGCGGATCAAGTTGCCCGCCGGGTCGCGGAAGGCGCAGTCGCGCACGCCCCACGGCGATTCGGTCGGCTCCTGCACCAGCTCGGCGCCGCCCGACTTCAGCCGGTCGAAGACGCCGTCCAGGTCGGCGGTGGCCAGGACGAGCCGGGCGTAGGTGCCCTTGGCCATCATCTCGGTGATCGTGTCGCGCTCCTCCTCGGTGACGCCCGGGGCGGCGGCCGGCGGCTCCAGCACCACGGAGACGCCGGACTGGCCGGGGGCGCCGAGGGTGAGCCAGCGCATCGCGCCGCCGCCCACGTCGTTGCGGACCTCGAAGCCGAGCAGGTCGCGGTAGAAGGCGAGGGAGGCCTCGGGGTCGGTGTGCGGGAGGAAGGTCCAGTGAATGGTGATGTCGCTCATGACCGCAACGCTAGGCGCGGGCCTGCCCGGGACGCTTCTCCGATCCTGATCGGTCCGCCCGAGCCCCCGATCGGTCCGCCCGGGCTCCCGATCGGTCCGCCCGGGCGGACGGGCGGACGGGCGGACGGGCCCGACTCCGGTCAGCCGGGGAGCGCGCGCAGCGCCTTCGCGGCGACGTCGTGGGCGGCTTGGACGAAGGCGGCGACGGCCGCGGATCGCGAGGTCTCGGGCCAGGCGACCACGACCGTGCTGGGGCTGAGGCCGTCGACCGGCCGGTAGGCGATGTCCGGGCGCTGGTGCCGCTCGGTGGTCGAGAGCGACAGGAACGCCACCGCCTGGCCCAGCGCGACCACCTCCAGGAGTTGCTCGACGCTGGCCACGAGCGGCCCTTCCGGAGTGCCGGCCGGCGCCGAGCCGGTGTGGCCGTCACCCGCTTCCGCTCCGTCGCATCCCGTGTAGTAGGCGGTGTCGGAGGGAGCGGCCCCTCTCCAGCGCGGGATCGGTTCGCCCTTGAGGTCGGCCGGCCGCAGTCGCCGGCGCGCGGCCAGGGGATGCCCGGCGGGGAGAACGGCCAGTCGCGGCTCGACCACGAGCGTCTGGGAATCCAGCCCTCGACCGTCGAACGGGCTGCGCAGCACCGCTACATCGGCACGGCCGTCCCGCAGCATGGCGATCGGCTCCCCGCTGCCGGCGACGACGACTTCGGGCGGCGGCAGGTGCGAACCCGTTCCCCGGTAGGCGGCGAGGACCTCCCGCAGCAGCCCGGCATCGCCTTCCGGCTTGACCGCCACGACGAGCTTGGGTGTCGGCTGACCGGCCCGTTGTGCTCGCCGGGCCGCCGCGTGCACCGCGTCGACCGCGATCCGTGCCTGGTCGAGCAGCACCCGACCGGCGGTGGTCAGCCTCACCCGCCGGGTGGTGCGCTCCAGCAGGCGTACGCCGACCCGGGACTCCATCTGCGCGATCGCCTTCGACAGCGGGGGCTGTGCCATCCCCAGGCGTTGCGCGGCCCGGCTGAAGTTCAGTTCCTCGGCGACCGCGATGAAGTACCTCAGCTCCCGCACCTCTAGCTCACTCATATCCGTGGACTATAGATCCAGAGTCTTCCGGTCTTTCCCTTCCGCCCGTGGGCGAGGGGAGGCTGGGGCCATGACGACTTCACAGAAGACCGCTCTGATCACCGGTGCGAACAAGGGCATCGGCAAGGAAACGGCGCGCAGGGTCGCAGCCCTCGGCATCACCGTGCTGATCGGCGCCCGCAGCGCCGAACGGGGCGAGGCGGCGGCCGAGGAGCTTCGCGCCGACGGCGCCGACGCACGGTTCGTACCGCTGGACGTCACCGACGAGACCTCCGTCCAGGCCGCCGCCAAGCACATCGACGCCACGTTCGGCCGCCTCGACATCCTGGTCAACAACGCCGCGATCGCCGCCGGAGGGCAGGCTCCGAGTGCGACCCCCGCCGCCACCGTCCGGCAGGTCTACGAGACCAACGTGTTCGGCGTCATCGCGGTGACCCACGCCATGCTCCCGCTGCTCCGCCGCTCCGCCGCCGCACGCATCGTCAACATGTCCAGCGAACTCGGCTCCCTCGCCCACCTGGCCGACCCGGGCAGCCCGTGGTCCGCCTACACCTCGGTCCTCCTCCCTTACTGCAGCTCGAAGAGCGCGTTGAACGCGATCACCGTGCTCTACGCCAACGAACTGCGTGCCGAAGGGATCCTGGTCAACGCGGTGAGTCCCGGCTACTGCGCGACCGACCTCAACCGCCACACCGGGATGCGCACGGCGGAGGAGGGCGCGGCCGTCGCGGTCGACCTGGCGACCGCGGGCGAGGACGGCCCGACGGGCGCCTTCCTGACCGAGGACGGGCCGATTCCCTGGTGAGAGCCGGCCGCGCCGCCCCCTCAGCCACCCCCGTCACCCCCGTAGCGATCCACGGCTACCGCACCAAGGAGTCCGCCCCATGTCCGAAACCGTCCAGCCGACCGAGTCGAGCGCGCCCGTGGTCGTCCTGGTGCACGGAGCCTTTGCCGACGCCTCCGGGTTCACCGGCGTGATCCGCGAGCTGACGGCCGTCGGGCACCGCGTCGTCGCGCCGCCGAACCCCCTGCGGGGCCTGGCCGGCGACGCGGCCGTGATCCGCGCGGTCGTCGGTGGCATCGACGGCCCCGTCCTGCTGGTGGGGCACTCCTACGGCGGTGCCGTGATCACCCAGGCCTCCGCGGGCCTCGACAACGTGGCGGGTCTGGTCTACCTCGCCGCGTTCGGCCTCGACGAGGGCGAGAGCTGCGCCGGCCTCGGTGCCGGCTTCCCGCCCTCGATGCTGGCCGAGACCGTACGGCCGACCTCCTACGAGGCGTACGGCGCCGCGGGCGGCCCGGACCTGTACATCGACGCGGACGGTTTCCACGAGTCGTACTGTGCCGACCTTCCCGCCGAGTCGGCCCTGGCCATGAGCCTGGCCCAACGGCCGATCGCGGCGGCGGCGTTCACCGAGGAGGCCACCGCGGCCGGTTGGAAGACCGTCCCGTCCTGGTACCAGATCGCCCGGCACGACAACGCCCTCTCCCCTCGGGCCCAGCGCTTCATGGCCGAGCGGATGGGCGCGACCACCGAGGAGGTCGACGGCTCCCATGCGGCCTTCATCGCCCAGCCGCGCCGCACGGCGGACCTCGTCAAGGCGGCGCTGAGCAGGCTCTGAGTCAGGGCCGCGCCCATGCGCGGTGGGGGACCACGCGACCCCACGTCGGCATGGCGTGCCCGAGAGTTCCCGCAGTTCTCGCAGTTCCCGCAGTTCCCGCCGGGGCCACGGCGGCAGCGGTGCGGCTCAGGGCGGGCGGCTCGGTGCGGGCAGCTCAGCGCAGGCAGCCGGTGATGCGGACGTTGATCTGCGTCCGGCCGGTGAGGCCGTTGGCGGAGTCACGGGCGGTGAGGACGAGCGGATAGGTGCCGTCGGCGAGCAGGGGGACCGTGAAGGTGGCGGTGGTGCCGTGGCCGAGGGTGAACGGTCCGTTGGGCCCGATCAGTTGCCAGGTGGTGGCCTGCGGGTCGGTGATCGGCTGGTTGCCGGGCCGGGTGCGGGCGGTGCCGCTGACGTGCTCCTCGCAGCCACGCCGCAGGGTGCCGCCGGACGCGGGCTGCTCGATGGTGACGGCCGGTGGCTGCGGTTCGGGGTTCGCGGTGGGTGAGCTGCTCGGAGTGGTCGGCGGGGCTCCGGTCGGGCTGTGGCCGCCGGGCTGACCGGACGGGGTGCTGGGCGGGGCCCCGGTCGGGCTGTGGCTGCCGGGCCGGTTGGACGGGGTGCTCGGCGCGGTGGAGGGGCTTGGCGAGGGCGACTGCGGCGACTGCGGAGACTCGGACGGCGAGGTCGACGGCGCGGTCGACGGCGAGGCGGAGGGCGGGAGCGTCGCCACGGCGGTGGGTGAGGCGATCCCGCCCGGGACGTCCACGGCGGGCGGCGGTTGCGGCAGCCCGGTGGCGACGTGGACCGCGCCCGGCTCGGTGGGTTCGGCGTCGATGGTGGCGCAGACGGCGGCGGCGACCATGTGCTGGCTGTCCGGTGCGGTGGTGCCGCGCAGGAGCTGGTCGTCGGGGCTGTGCGGGTGGCTGTCGAGGTAGACGTTGCCGGTGGCGGTTTCGCGGTCGCTGTGCTCGATCCACACCGAGTCCTCGTACTGGGCGCCGGCCTGCTGCCGGTTGCGGCCGGTGATCCGCCAGTCCTTGACGGCGTGCCCGCTGGCGCCGGGGGTGGGCCCGGAGGCCGGGGCGTACAGCCAGCCGTCGCTGTGGAAGCGCTCGGCCCCACCGACCGACTTCTCACGGAAGCTGAACCCGCCGCCCACCACGAAGCGGCCCTTGGGGCAGGCGACGGCGGCCCCGGCGGTTCCACCGGCGGGAACGTCCGCCGCGCTGGTCACGATGGTGGCGGAGGGCAGTTTGGCGCAGATCGGCCGGAAACCCACCGCGTAGTTGGCCTCGGACGGCTGGGGGTCGACGATCTGGGTCATGCGCTCCGCGCCCTCACTGTTGCCCAGGGGGAACGGGCGGGTGCTGAGTGCCGTCCCGGGGTTGGTCTTGGCGGCGAAGTAGATGGGGATGCTGGAACCGATGTCGGCGGCGGCCGAGTTCAGTTCGGCCAGTGGCACGGGAGCCACCGGCCGTCCGGTGACCAGGCGGGTGGCCCGGAACTCCGCGCCGAGCTCGATGAACCCGCCGCCGCCGCAGTCGGGCTGGGCCAGCGGCCTCGAGGTCAGTCCGGCGAACGGGCCCCGCTCGGTCAGGTCGCCGCCTCCGATCTTGTCGCCGACGCGGTCCTGGAAGGCGTGCGCCCGCTGGGTGTACTCGCCGCGCGGGGCGAACTCCACCGGCGCGTTGACGCACAGCACGTAGGTGGTGAGGGTCACGGAGGTGTCCCCGGGGTTGTACGCGGACACCAGCCAGGCGGAGCTGCCGGCGAACTCGCTGGTGGTGGGGAACCCGGCGCCGTCGACGGCGTACCCGCCGCCGAGCGCGGTCTCGTGCTTGGCACATCCGGCCACCGCGGCCTGTTCGCCGCCGCCCGCGACCACGACCTGCGCACTGCGCTGCACCACCTGGAGCGTGGGGCCGTGGACGGCCCACCAGACGCCTGCTCCGGCCGCCGTCAGTCCTCCGGTGACGATCAGCGCGGCCGTCCGCCCGCCGATCCCTCCGCCGAGCTTCGCCAGGACCCCCGAGCCCATCCCCGCCGCCTCCCACCCGCGCCCGTCCGCAAGCCCGTCTGCGGTGTGGGCACTGTAGCGCCGGGGCGACGCCGGGCCCAGGGGCCGCGCACGGCGACTGCGGAAGCCGGACGTGCGGCCCGGGCCCGGACCGGGGCCGCCGCGCGTCCGTCTCCTGACCTGCGCTGCCCGACCGTTGCGGGCGGCCCGGGCCCGGTGACCCGGCGCAGCACCTTGCGGACCCGGGGGTCGGGACGCGTCTGTCCGCTCGGAGGAAAACAAGCAGGCGTGATTGCTTTTTTCTCTGCCCGGTGCCACGCTGCTGCCCGGCGGCGTTCGTGTGGGGGCGCCGCCAACTCACCGGCAGGGGAGGCGCATTGGTGCGCGAGCGCACGGTACTGCGGATCGGCAACGCCTCGGGGTTCTACGGGGACCGTTTCGCCGCGGTGCGGGAGATGCTCACCGGCGGGCCGCTGGACGTGCTCACCGGGGACTACCTGGCCGAGCTGACCATGCTCATCCTGGCGCGGGACCGGCTGAAGGACCCGTCGCGCGGGTACGCCCGGACCTTCCTGCGGCAGATGGAGGAGTGCCTCGGCCTGGCCCGCGAGCGCGGGGTGTCGATCGTGGTGAACGCCGGTGGCCTCAACCCGGCCCGGCTGGCGGAGGAGTTGCGCGAGCTGGCCCGGCGGCTGGGGGTGGAGGCGAGGGTCGCGCACGTCGAGGGTGACGACCTGCTGCCGCGCCGGGAGGAACTCGGCCTGCCGCAGGGGTTGTTGGCGGCCAACGCCTACCTCGGCGCGTTCGGCATCGCGGCCTGTCTGCGTGAGGGCGCCGAGGTGGTGGTGACCGGCCGGGTGACGGACGCGGCGCTGGTCGTCGGGCCCGGGATCGCCCACTTCGGCTGGGCGCCGACGGACTTCGACGCCCTGGCCGGGGCGGTCGTCGCCGGGCACGTCCTGGAGTGCGGCGCCCAGGCGACCGGCGGCAACTACGCGTTCTTCCGCGAGCACGACGTGACCCACCCCGGCTTCCCGCTCGCCGAACTGCACGCCGACGGCTCCAGTGTGATCACCAAGCACCCGGGCACCGGCGGCGCCGTCACCACCGGTACCGTCACCGCCCAACTCCTCTACGAGACGCGCGGATCGCACTACCTGGGCCCGGACGTCACGGCCCGGCTGGACACCGTCCGGCTCGCCGAGGAGGGCCCGGACCGGGTCCGGATCGACGGCGTCCGGGGCGAGGCCCCGCCGTCCACCCTGAAGGTCGGGCTCAACGCGCTCGGCGGCCACCACAACGAGGTGGTCTTCGTCCTCACCGGTCTGGACATCGAGGCCAAGGCGGCCCTGGTGCGACGGCAGTTCGCCCAGGCCCTGCCGGCCGCGGCCCGCCCGGCCGAGCTGCGCTGGACGCTGGCCCGCACCGACCACCCGGACGCTCCGACCGAGGAGGCCGCCTCCGGGCTCCTCCGGCTCACCGCCCGGGACGCCGACCCGGCCAAGGTCGGCCGCGAACTCGGCAAGGCCGCAGTGGAGTTGGGTCTGGCCGGCTACCCCGGCTTCCACCTCACCGCCCCGCCAGGGCCGGGCGCGCCGTACGGGGTGTTCACCGCCGCGTACGTCGACGCCAAGGCCGTCGAGCACACCGCCGTGCTGCCGGACGGCCGCCGGATCGCCGTGCCGCCCGCGCCCGTCAGCGACCGCTCGGCCGGCGACCGACCGACCCGCGACCGACCGACCCGCGACCGATCACCCATCGACCGATCCTCCTGCGACCTATCGCCCCGCGACCGACCGCTCACCGCCCAAGGCGGAGGCGGCGAAACGCAGTTGCCCGAGCCGCTGCCGCCCGGCCCCACCCGTCGGGCCCCGCTCGGCCTGGTGGCCGGCGCCCGCAGCGGCGACAAGGGCGGCGACGCCAACCTCGGGATCTGGGCCCGTACCGAAGAGGGCTGGCGCTGGCTCGCGCACACCCTCACGGTCGACCGGCTGCGTGAACTCCTGCCCGAGACGGCGGGGTCGGACGTCACCCGGCAGCTGCTCCCGAATCTGCGCGCGGTCAACTTCACCGTCGCCGGTCTGCTCGGCGAGGGCGCCGCCGCCCGGCACCGCTTCGACCCGCAGGCCAAGGCCCTCGGCGAGTGGCTGCGCTCGCGCCACCTGGACATCCCGACCGCCCTCCTCGACACCCCGGAGACGCCGCTGTGACCGTCCTGCCCACCCGCGTCGACCCGGCCGGGCCGGAGTACGCCGAGCACCGCGCCGCGATGCTCGACAAGCTCGCCGAGCTGGACGCCGAGCACGCCAAGGCGCTGGCCGGCGGCGGCCCCCGGTACGTCGAACGCCACCACGCCCGAGGCAAGTTGCTGCCGCGCGAGCGGATCGAGCTGCTGATCGACGAGGACTCGCCGTTCCTGGAGCTCTCCCCGCTCGCCGCCTGGGGCAGCGACCACCCGGTGGGCGCCGCGCTGGTCACCGGCATCGGGGTGATCGAGGGCGTCGAGTGCGTGATCACCGCCAACGACCCCACCGTGCGCGGCGGTGCCAGCAACCCGTGGACGCTGCGCAAGGCCCTGCGCGCCAACGAGATCGCACTGCACAACCGCCTCCCGCTGGTGAACCTGGTCGAGTCCGGCGGCGCCGACCTGCCCAGCCAGAAGGAGATCTTCATCCCCGGCGGCGCCCTCTTCCGCGACCTCACCCGCCTGTCCGCCGCCGGGATCCCCACCGTGGCCGTGGTGTTCGGCAACTCGACGGCCGGCGGCGCGTACGTGCCGGGCATGTCCGACCACACCGTGCTGGTCAAGGAGCGCGCCAAGGTGTTCCTCGGCGGCCCGCCGCTCGTCAAGATGGCCACCGGCGAGGAGGCCGACGACGAGTCGCTCGGCGGCGCCGAGATGCACGCCCGCACCTCCGGCCTGGCCGACCACTTCGCCGTCGACGAGGCGGATGCGCTGCGCCTGGCCCGCAGGACCGTCGCCCGGCTCGACCACCGCAAGCCGGGCCCGGCCCCGGACGTGCGTGCCGAGCCGCCGAAGTACGCCGAGGAGGAGCTGCTCGGCATCGTCCCGGGCGACCTCAAGGTGCCGTTCGACCCGCGCGAGGTGGTCGCCAGGATCGTCGACGGCTCCGACTTCGACGAGTTCAAGCCGCTGTACGGCCCGAGCCTGGTCACCGGCTGGGCCCGCCTGCACGGCTACCCGGTCGGGATCCTGGCGAACGCGCAGGGCGTGCTGTTCAGCGCGGAGTCCCAGAAGGCCGCCCAGTTCATCCAGTTGGCGAACCAGCGCGACACCCCGCTGCTGTTCCTGCACAACACCACCGGCTACATGGTGGGCAGGGACTACGAGCAGGGCGGCATCATCAAGCACGGCGCGATGATGATCAACGCCGTCGCGAACTCGACCGTGCCGCACGTCTCCGTGCTGATGGGCGCCTCCTACGGCGCCGGTCACTACGGCATGTGCGGGCGGGCGTACGAGCCGCGGTTCCTGTTCGCCTGGCCGAGCGCCAAGTCCGCGGTGATGGGCCCGCAGCAGCTCGCCGGGGTGCTGTCGATCGTCGCCCGCCAGTCGGCCGCCGCGAAGGGGCAGTCGTACGACGAGGACGCGGACGCGGCGATCCGCGCGATGGTCGAGCAGCAGATCGAGGCGGAGTCGCTGCCGGTGTTCCTGTCCGGCCGGCTCTACGACGACGGCGTGATCGACCCGCGCGACACCCGGACGGTCCTCGGCCTGTGCCTCTCCGCGATCCACAACGCGCCGGTCGAGGGCGCGCGCGGCTACGGCGTCTTCCGGATGTAGTGAGGGGACCTGACAATGCTCACCAACCTGCTGGTCGCCAACCGCGGCGAGATCGCCCGCCGGGTCTTCCGCACCTGCCGGGCCCTCGGCATCGCGACCACCGCCGTCCACTCCGACCCGGACGCCGACGCCCCGCACGTCCGCGAGGCCGACGCCGCCGTCCGGCTGCCCGGCGCCGCGCCCGCCGACACCTACCTGCGCGGCGACCTGATCGTCCGGGCCGCCCTCGACGCGGGCGCCGACGCCGTCCACCCGGGGTACGGATTCCTGTCCGAGAACGCGGAGTTCGCGCAGGCCGTGCTCGACGCCGGCCTGACCTGGATCGGCCCGCCGCCCGCCGCGATCGCCGCGATGGGCTCCAAGACGGCCGCCAAGCGGCTGATGGCGCGGGCGGGCGTGCCCGTCCTCGACGCCCTGACCGAGCCCACCGAGGCGGACCTGCCGCTCCTGGTCAAGGCGGCGGCCGGCGGTGGCGGACGCGGCATGCGCGTCGTGCGCTCGCTGGCGGAGCTGCCGGGCGAGATCGAAGCCGCGAAGGCCGAGGCGGCCAAGGCCTTCGGCTCCGACGAGGTGTTCTGCGAGCGCTACCTGCCCGCCGGACGCCACGTCGAGGTCCAGCTGATGGCCGACGCGCACGGCACGGTCTGGGCGGTCGGCGACCGCGACTGTTCGCTACAACGCCGCCACCAGAAGGTGATCGAGGAGGCCCCGGCGCCCGGGATCCCCGACGGCGCGCGCACCGCGCTGCACGAGGCGGCCGTCGCCGCCGCCCGCGCGATCGGCTACGTCGGCGCGGGCACCGCCGAGTTCCTCCTCTCCGAGGACGGCCGCTTCCACTTCCTGGAGATGAACACCCGCCTCCAGGTCGAACACCCGGTCACCGAGGCCGTCACCGGACTCGACCTCGTCGCACTCCAACTCGCCGTCGCCGAGGGCGAGAAGCTCGCCGCCACACCCCCGCCCACGGACGGCTGCGCGATCGAGGTCCGCCTGTACGCCGAGGACCCGGCGCACGACCACCGCCCCGCCACCGGCACCCTGCACCACTTCGAACTCACCGTTCCACACGAGGAGTTCATCGGTACTCTCCGCCTCGACTCCGGCGTCGAGAACGGCAGCACCATCACCCCGCACTACGACGCAATGCTCGCCAAGGTGATCGCCTGGGCCCCGACCCGCACCGCCGCCGCCCGCCGGCTCGCCGACGCCGTCGCCCGCGCCCGGCTCCACGGACCCACCACCAACCGGGAGTTGCTCGTCCGCGCGCTGCGCCATCCGGCCTTCCTGGAGGGCCGCCTGCACACCGGCTTCCTCGCCGAGCACGCGGCCGACCTCACCGCCCCGGACGACAAGGGCGCCGCCCGGGCAGCCCTGGCCGCCGCCCTCGCCGACGCCGCGTCGCGCCGCACCCCTCTGCCGTCCGGCTGGCGCAACCTGCCGTCGCAGCCGCAGGTCAAGCGCTACCGCACGGCCGACGCAGAGGAGTTGGAGGTCCGCTACCGCCTCACCCGGGACGGCCTGCGGGCCGACGACCACCCGGACACGGCCCTCGTCGCGCACGAGCCGGACGCCGTCACCCTCCGCCACGGCGGCATCCGCCGCACCTACCGCGTCGCCCGCTACGGCGAGGACGTCTACGTCGAGACTCCCGACGGCACGACCGCCCTCACCGCCGTGCCCCGCTTCCCCGATCCCACCGCGCAGACCGAGCCGGGCGCCCTGCTCGCCCCGATGCCCGGCACCGTCGTCCGCATCACCGCCGCCGCCGGGGACACCGTCACCGCCGGGCAGCCGCTGCTGTTCCTTGAGGCGATGAAGATGGAGCACAGCGTCACCGCGCCCGCCGACGGCACTCTCTCGGAACTCCGCGCCACTCCGGGGCAGCAGGTCGAACTCGGCGCCCTGCTCGCCGTCGTCACGTCCCCCCAAGAGGCCTGAGGAAGGACCCGCATGTCCGCCACCGGCAGTCAGCTCCTCGAAACCCCCGAGCGCCAGGCCCTGCGCCGGGCCGTCGGCGACCTCGGCCGCCGCTACGGCTCCGCGTACTACCTCGCCAAGGCCCGGGCCGGCGAACCCGCCGACGAACTGTGGGCCGACGCCGGCAAGGCCGGCTACCTCGGCGTCAACCTGCCCGCCGAGTACGGCGGCGGGGGCGGCGGCATCACCGACCTGGCCATCGTCCTGGAGGAACTCGGCACCGCCGGCTGCCCGTTGCTCCTGCTGATCGTCTCCCCGGCGATCTGCGGCACGGTCATAGCCCGCTACGGCACGGACGAGCAGAAGCGCCGCTGGCTGCCCGGACTGGCCGACGGCACCCGTCGGATGGCCTTCGGCATCACCGAGCCGGACGCCGGCTCCAACGCGCACCGGATCTCCACCGTCGCCCGCCGCGACGGCGAGGACTGGCTGCTCACCGGCCGCAAGGTGTTCGTCTCCGGCATCGACCACTCGGACGACGTGCTGTTCGTCGCCCGCACCGAGGACGCCCGTACGGGCACGCTCAAGCCCTGCCTGTTCGTCGTCCCGCGCGAGACCCCGGGCTTCGAGTACCGGGCGATCCCGATGGAACTCGTCGCCCCCGAGAAGCAGTTCCAGGTCTTCCTGGACGACGTCCGGCTGCCCGCCGACGCCCTGGTCGGCGACGAGAACGCGGGTCTGCTGCAGTTGTTCGCGGGCCTCAACCCGGAGCGCATCCTCACCGCCGCCTTCTCGCTCGGCCTGGCCCGCCAGGCCCTCGGCAAGGCCGTCGAGTACGCGAAGACCCGGACCGTCTGGTCCACCCCGATCGGCGCCCACCAGGGCCTGGCCCACCCGCTCGCCCAGTGCGCGGTGGAGATCGAGCTGGCCCGGCTGATGACCCAGAAGGCCGGGCTGCTCTACGACGCGGGCGAGGACGTCGCCGCCGGGGAGGCCGCCAACATGGCCAAGTACGCGGCCGGCGAGGCCGCCGCCCGTACCGTGGACCAGGCCGTGCAGACCCTCGGCGGCAACGGCCTCACCCAGGAGTACGGGCTGGGCGCGCTGCTGGCCGCCACCCGGGTCGGCCGGGTCGCCCCGGTCAGCCGCGAGATGGTGCTCAACTACGTCGCCCAGCACACCCTCGGCCTGCCGAAGTCGTACTGAACCGCCGCGCCGTCCCGACGGCGGCCCGGCGGCCCGGTCGTGCCGGGGCCCGGCGGTGCAGCGGTGCAGCGGTGCAGCGGTTCAGCAGCTCAGCGGCTCGCCGACAGGTGGGCGAACACCACGGTGTTGGACTCGTACCCGGTCTTCCGGTCGAACTTCCCGCCGCAGGTGATGAGCCGCAGTTCCGCGCGGTCGGCACTGCCGCCGCCGTACACCAGCGTGTCCGGGAAGTCCTGCTTCGGGAACACCCGGACGGAGTCGACGGTGAACACGGCGGTGTGCCGGTCCTTGCGGACCACCTCGACGGTGTCGCCCGGGCGCAGCAGCCCGAGCCGGTAGAAGACCGCCGGCCCGCTGCGGTTGTCCGCGTGCCCGACGACGATCGCGTTCCCGCCGGCCCCGGGCGCGGCGCCGTCCCGGTACCAGCCGGTCAGGTTGCGCTGCTCCATCGGCGGGGTGGCCAACTGCTGCGCGGCGGTGAGGCCGAGGCCGGTCACCGGAGCGTCGACCTTGATCGCGGGGATCCGGATCCTGGTCGGCACCGAGGCCGGCAGCGGCGGCGCGGCGGGCACCGGGGGCGGCGTGGGCGCGGTGGCGGGTGCCGCCCCGGCGGCCGGTGAGCCGGCGGGGGTGGAGGGCGCGGGCGGTAGCGGCGGTCCGTGCCGGCCGGCGGCGCCGTCGTGGACCAGCCAGGTGCCGCAGGCCGCGAGCACCAGCGCGGCGACCCCGGCCCGCCAGAGGGCGGGGCCGGGGCCGCCGCGGGGCGCGCGGGCGGGACGGTCAGGATTCGGCATTGGGTCCGGGACGGCGGCGCATGGCGCGGACGGCCAGTCCGCCGGCACCGACGACCAGGGCGACGCCGCCGATCACCTCGGCGGCGTTCGCCCCGGAGGTGCCGCCGCCACCGGTGCCCACCCCGCCGTGCGGGCCGCCGCTCGGCGAGTGGCTCGGGGAGTGGCTCGGGGAGTGGCCGGGGGAGGGCGAGGAGCTCGGGGAGCCGCTCGGGGACGAGGACGGCGAGGAGGAGGGTGAGGAGGACGGCGACGAGGACGGGGACGACGAGGGCGAGGAGGTGGCGCAGGAGACGTCGAAGACCTTCTGCTTCGCGTTCCCGTTCTCGCCGACGAAGGTCCATTCGAGCTTGTAGTGCCCGTCCGGAAGGCTGTACGTCTGGGTGCTGCCGGTGCCGTTGGTCAGGACGATCGACCCGGCCAGCACCAGGGCGTTGCCGGTGGGCGGCTGCTGCGAGATGGTCCAGGTCACCAGCTGGACGGTGTCGAAGTCGAAGGCGTCCAGGTAGAACCGGCAGACCTTGGGCTCGTCGCGGGTGTCGGCCACCGGAGTGGTGTCGTTGTGGATCTTCACGTCGCCGTTGTCGCCCGGCGCGGCCAGTGCGGCCGGCGCCGCGCCGAGGGTCAGCGCGAGCGCGGCGCCCGCGGCGGCGAGCAGCCGGCGGGCCGGGGGCAGGGGAGGGGAGGTGGTGCGCACGGTGGGGTGCTCCATGGTCCGGGGGCCGCTCCCGGGGGCGGGCGGCCGTGGTGCAACACCGTCCGGGCAGGCGCCCCCCGGAGCAACTGCGCCACGCGAGCCCCGCCCCCGGTTCCCCACAATGGCCCAGCCCCGCCCCGCACTGTCCGTATGCTCCTGAACGCGCCCTCGCAGCTTTTGTTGCCGCGTCAACTTCCTTACTGGAGGCTTACCTTGGTGTTCCGTAGCGAGTTCCCGGACGTCCCCGTGGTCGACCTGCCGATCCATGACGCGGTCCTCGGCGCCGCGGCCCGGTACGGCGACCGGCCCGCCCTGATCGACGGCCTCACCGGGGAGCGGGTCAGCTACGCGCGGCTCGCCGACGCGGTCGAACGGGTCGCCGCCGCACTGGCCGGATCGGGCGTGCGCCGGGGCGACGTGGTCGCCCTGTTCAGCCCCAACTCGATCGCCTACCCGATGGCCTACTACGGCGCCACCCGGGCCGGCGCCACCGTGACCACCGTCTCCTCGCTCGCCACGCCCACCGAACTCGCCGGCCAGCTGCGCGACAGCGGCGCCCGCCGGCTGGTCACCGTCTCCCCCTTCCTGCCGACCGCCCGCGCGGCCGCCGACCTGCTGGGCGAGCAGGACCACCCGCTGACCGAGATCGTCGTCCTGGACGGCGCCGACGGCCACCGCTCGCTCGCCGACCTGCTGGCCGCGCCCGGCCCCGCCCCCGAGATCGCCTTCGACCCGGGCGAGGACGTCGCCGTGCTGCCCTACTCCAGCGGCACCACCGGCCTGCCCAAGGGCGTCATGCTCACCCACCGGTCGATCGCCACCAACCTCGCCCAGTGCGACGCCCTCTACCGCCCCGCCGTGGGCGAGCGGGTGCTCGCCGTGCTGCCGTTCTTCCACATCTACGGCCTCGCGGCGCTGCTCAACCAGCCGCTTCGCTGCGGCGCCACCGTGGTGGTGCTGCCCCGCTTCGACCTGGAGCAGTTCTGCCGCGCCGTCGAGGAGCACCGGGTGCAGGCCCTGGTGGTGGCCCCGCCGATCGCCCTCGCCCTGGCCAAGCACCCGGCCGTGGACCGCTTCGACCTCTCCTCCGTCGAGTACCTGCTGTGCGCCGCCGCCCCGCTGGACCGCGAGCTCGCCGCCGCCTGCGCCCGCCGCCTCGGTCTGCCGCACCTGCTCCAGGGCTACGGCATGACCGAGCTCTCGCCGGTCACCCATGTGGTCTCGCCCCGGGAGAGCGAACCCTCGCTCGGCTCCGTCGGCCGGATGGTCCCCTCCACCGAGCTGCGGGTCGTCGCCCTGGACGGCTCCGACGGCGACCTCGGCGCCGGTGAGCGCGGCGAACTGCTGATCCGCGGGCCCCAGGTGATGAAGGGCTACCTCGGCCGCCCCGGCGAGACCGCCGCCGTGATCGACGCCGAGGGCTGGCTGCACACCGGTGACGTCGGTTACGTGGACGAACGCGGGTACCTGCACATCGTCGACCGGGTCAAGGAACTGATCAAGTACAAGGGGTACCAGGTCGCCCCCGCCGAACTGGAGGCCGTGCTGCTCGGCCACCCGCAGATCGCCGACGCCGCCGTGATCGGCGTCCCGGACGCCGAGGGCACCGAGTGCCCCAAGGCCTTCGTGGTCCGCGCCGAGGGCAGCGAGCTGACCGCCGAGGAGGTCACCGGGTACGTCGCGGCGCTGGTCGCCCCGTACAAGAAGGTGCGCGCGGTGGAGTTCGTGGACGCCGTCCCCAAGTCCGCGGCCGGCAAGATCCTCCGCCGCGAACTGCGCGCCCGCGAGGCCGAGCGGGCCGCCGTCCGGTAGGGCGTCCCGCGGGCCGGGCCCCCGGCCGCCGGACACCGCCGCCCGTCTGTGAGGATCGACCCGCCGCGCCCCCCTCCGGAACAGGAGCCGCCCACCGCCATGACCAGCCACGCCACCGCCCGCACCCCCCAGCAGGACCGCAGCCGCGCGACCAGGGCCCGGCTGCTCGCGGCGGCCGTGGACTGCCTGGCCGAACTCGGCTGGCACGGCTCCACCGTCACCGTCGTCGCCGAGCGGGCCGGCGTCTCCCGGGGCGCGGCCCAGCACCACTTCCCGACCCGCGAGGACCTCTTCACCGCGGCCGTCGAGCACGTCACCGCCGAGCGGCTGGCAGCCGTCCGCGCCCACGCGGACGAGCTGCCGGCCGCCGGTCCCGACCGCACCCGCGCCGTGGTCGACATGATCGTCCGCCTCTACACCGGCCCGCTGTTCCGCGCCGCCCTGCACCTGTGGACCGCGGCCGCCACCGAGCAGGCGCTGCGCGAGCGGATCATCGCGCTGGAGGGCCACGTCGGGCGGGAGGCCCACCGGGCCGCGGTGGAGTTCCTGGACGCCGACGAGAGCCGCCCCGGCGTGCGCGAATCCGTGCAGGCCACGCTGGACCTCGCCCGCGGCCTCGGCCTGGCCAACCTGCTCACCGACGACAGCCTCCGACGATCCGGAGTGATCCGGCAGTGGGCGGGCGTTCTGGAGAGTACGCTGCGCCCGGTACGCCCATGACGCCCGGACATCCCGAGCGGCCGGACGACCCCTGACCAAGGGGTCGCCGGGCGACCGATGTCCGTGCAGTCTGGAGAAGAACCCCGGCCGGCACGGACCGCGAGGCCCACCCGGCCGGGCACGAGCCGAACCGGGGTGCTGCCTGATCATGCACGGACACGAGTGGGACGCGACCGCCGCCGACCCGGCACCGGGCGGCGACGCGGCACGTCCCGAGGGGGCACGTCCCGAAGGCGCCCGCAGAGGCGGGCCGGCTACCGACGACACACGCACCGAGGGCCACCGGGTCGTCCCGCTCGCCACGGCCCTGCTCCAGGCCGACGGCCTGATCCTGCACTGGAGCGAGGACGCCGAGGCCCTGCTGGGCTACACCACCGAGGAAGCCGTCGGCAGCTACGCCGCCGAGCTGCTCACCGACGGCGGCGACCGCGCCGAGGTGCTCGCGCTGTTCGAACGGATCATGGGCGGCTCCGGCTGGTCCGGCGTCTTCCCGGTCCGCCACCGCGACGGCCACACGGTCGACCTGGAGTTCCGCGCCTACCCGGTAGCCGGCCCGGCGGGCACCCTGCTGCTGCTCGCCACGGCCTCCGACATCCGTGCCCTGCACGCCGTCGAAGCCGACCTCGCGGTGCTGGACGGCATCTTCGGCCGCTCCCCGATCGGCATGGCCGTCTACGACACCGACCTGCGGTTCGTCAGGATCAACGAGGCGCTCGCCCGGATGAACGGGGTCCCGGTCGCCGCCCACCTCGGCCGCCGGATATCGGCGGTCCTGCCCGGCATCAACACCGCCGAGATCGAGCAGACCATGCGGCAGGTCCTGAAGACCGGCAAGCCCGTGGTGGACGCCCGCTCGCACGGCCGCGTCCCCGGGGACCCCAAGCGGGACCGCGCCTGGTCCGCCTCCTACTTCCGCCTCGAGGACTCCACCGGACGGGTGTTCGGCGTCTGTTCCTCGATCATCGACGTCACCGAGCGCTTCCAGGCCGAGGCCCGCGCCGCCCGGGCCCAGGAGCGGCTCGCCACCATCGCGGAGGCCACCGCCCGGATCGGCACCACGCTCGACCTCCAGCGCACCGCCGAGGAACTGATCGAGGCCGTCGTCCCCCGGTTCGCCGACTTCGCCACCGTCGACCTGCTGGAGCCGGTGCTGCGCGGCGCCGAGCCCACCCCGATCCCCGCCGACCGGACCGTCACCCTGCGCGCCGTCGCCGTCGGGGAGTCCTACGAGACCGGCCTCGCGAGCGCCGTCGACGTCGTCGGCGAGACCTCCGAGTACGCCCCCGACCGCAGCTACACCCAGTGCCTGCGCAGCGGGAAGCCGCTGCTGCGGGCCCAGGTGGACGAGGAGGTGCTGCGCGGGCTGGTCTCCAGCGACGACCGGGTGGCCCCCGGGATGGCGGCGGGCATCCACTCGTACCTGATGGTGCCGATCACCGCCCGGGGCATGGTGCTCGGCGGCTCCGAGTTCATCCGGATGCGCAACCCCGAGCCCTTCACCGCCGCCGACGTCGCCCTCGCCGAGGAGCTGGTCGCCCGCACCGCCCTGGCGCTCGACAACGCCCGGCTCTACCGCCGCGAGCGGGAGACCGCCCTCACCCTGCAGCGCAGCCTGCTGCCGCAGGAGGTGCACCGCACCCTCGGCCTGGAGATCGCCTACCGCTACCTGCCCAGCAGCGTGGTCAGCGAGGTCGGCGGCGACTGGTTCGACGTGGTCCCGCTGTCCTGCGGGCGGGTCGCCCTGGTGGTCGGCGACGTGATGGGCCACGGCATCCGGGCCGCCGCCACGATGGGCCAGCTGCGCACCGTCGCCCGGACCCTCGCCACCCTCGACATGCCGCCCGAGCAGGTCCTCACCCGGCTGGACGAGACCGCCTCGGGAATCGGCGAGGGCCAGTTCGCCACCTGCATCTGCGCGGTGTACGACCCGCTGGAGCGCACCGTCCAGGTCGCCGCGGCCGGGCACCTGCCGCCGGTCCGGGTCGCCCCCGACGGCACCGCCGAGAAGGTCGAGGTGCCGCCCGGCGTGCCGCTGGGCGTCGGCGGGGTGGCCTTCGAGTCGATCGAGTTCAGCATCCCCGAGGGCGGCATGGTCGCGCTCTACACCGACGGCCTGGTGGAGCGGCGCGGCCAGGACCTGGACGCCGGGATCGACCTGCTCGCCCGCACCCTGGCCGGGCCCGGCCGGACCCTGGAGGAGAGCTGCGACGCGGTGCTCGCGGCGCTGGTCACCGACGGCACCGAGGACGACATCGCGATGATCATGGCGCGGGTGCTGCCGCTGCCCGCCGACCGGATCGCCACCCTCCCGCTCAGCGGCGGCGGCCGGCTGCCCGGCAAGGCCCGTCGCTTCACCCGCGCGACCCTGGAGGCCTGGGGCCTCACGGCGCTGACCGACTACGCCGAACTGCTCGTCAGCGAGCTGGTCACGAACGCCCTGCTGCACGCCGACGCCCCGCGCCGGCTGCGGCTGTTCCGCGACCGGGTGCTCACCGTCGAGGTCTCCGACGCCGGCGGTCAGACCCCGCAGCTGCGCCCCTTCGCCGAGCAGGACGAGGGCGGGCGCGGGATGTTCCTGGTCAGCGAGCTGGCCCAGCGCTGGGGCAGCCGGCTCACCCGGGACGGCAAGGTGGTCTGGGCCGAGCTGGAGCTGCCCTTCGGGGCGAAGTAGCCGGGGCCGCCCACGACGGAACGGCCGTTCTCCTGGGGAGAACGGCCGTTCCGTCGGAGGGACCGCCGGAGGCTGCCGGAGGGCCGGTCAGACCCGGGCCTTCTCCGGGCTCGGGGCCTTGTGCGGGCTCGGCGCGGGCGCCTCGGCGGCCTCGGCCGGCACTCCGGCGGCCGCGTCCGGCTCGGACAGCCCGCGCAGCAGCCGCCAGGCCATCACGGCCGCGCCGACCAGCAGCGCGGCGGCCAGCAGCCCGGCGCTGTTCATGCCGCCGACGAAGACCTGCTTCGCGCTCGCCAGCAGCGGCTGCGCCACCTCGGAGGGCAGTCCCTGGGCCGTTTCGACCGCCGAGCCCAGCGACTCGCCGGCCCGGGCGGCGGCGGCCGGGTCCGTCCCGGCCGGGACGACCAGCCCGTTGGCGTAGATCGAGCCGACCACCGAGCCGACCAGGGCGATGCCGAGCGCGGTGCCCAGCTCGTACGCCGTCTCGGAGACCGCCGAGGCGGCCCCGGCCTTGTCGGCGGGCGCGGCGCCGAGCACCAGGTCGGCGCCGAGCGTGTAGACCACGCCCTCGGCCGTGCCGACCAGCAGGAAGGAGGCGGCGAGCAGCAGGTAGGTGGTGTCCTGCTCCAACCAGCCGAGCGCGCCGACGCCCAGCCCCATCGCCAGCAGACAGGCCGTCAGCGCCGTCCGGGCGCCGAAGCGCCGGGCCACCCGGGCGGTCAGCAGACCGCCGACCACCGAGCCCGCGAAGGCCGGCAGCTCGGCCAGGCCCGCCTGGAGCGGCTGGTAGCCGCGCACCAGCTGCAGGTACTGGGAGACCACGAAGATCACGCCGGAGAGCCCGACCAGGGAGATCAGCGAGGCCGAGACGGCCGCCGTGAAGCGCCGGTCGCGGAACAGCCGGACGTCGAGCAGCGGGGTCTCCAGCCGCAGCTGGCGGCGGACGAAGGCGGTCAGCGCGGCGGCGCCCAGGACGAAGGCGACCGGCACGTCCCAGCGGGCCACCCCGTGCGCGGCGGCCTCCTTGACCGCGTACACCACGCCGATCACCCCGGCCATCGACAGCGCGACGCTCAGCACGTCCCAGCGGCCCGGCTTCGGGTCCTTGGACTCCGGCAGCAGCCAGAGGCCGAAGCCCAGCAGCAGGAGCAGCACCGGGATGTTCAGCAGGAACACCGACCCCCACCAGAAGTGCTCCAGCAGCACCCCGCCGACCACCGGCCCGAGCGCGGCGCCGGCGGTGGCGGCCGCGCCCCAGACGCCGATCGCGGTCGCCCGCTCCCGGTCGTCCGGGAAGAGGCTGCGGATCAGCGACAGCGTGGACGGCATGATCGTCGCCCCGGCGACGCCGAGCAGCGCGCGGGCCACGATCAGCCAGCCGGCGCTCGGCGCGTAGGCGGCCAGCAGCGAGGCGGCGCCGAAGGCGGTGGCACCGGCCAGCAGCAGCCGCTTGCGGCCGATCCGGTCGCTCAGCGCGCCCATGCTGACCAGCAGGCCGGCCAGGACGAAGGAGTAGGAGTCGCCGATCCAGAGCAGCTGGGTGCCGCTGGGGCGCAGCGTCTCGCTGATCGAGGGGATGGCGAGGGAGAGGACGGTCGCGTCCAGCGCGACCACGGTGACGGCCAGGACGAGGACGGCGAGGCCGGTCCAGCGCTGGCGGGCGGTCAGGGGCGTGTTCATGGCGTATCGGTGTCCGGTCTGCGGTCCGAAGTGCTGGGGGTGGTGGGGGCGGGGGCGGCGGCGCCCGGTCTGCGCAGGGCGCCGCCGAGGAAGAGCTCGGTGAGCGAGAAGGCGGCGTCGCGCGGGGCGAGCCGGCCGTCCTGGATGGCCCAGCCGACGCCGGCCACCAGGTCGAAGAAGGCCTCGCTGAGCCAGGCGGCGCTCAGCTCGATCCGGAACGCGCCCTGCTGCTGGCCGCGCAGGAAGAGCGCGTGCAGCCGGGCGATCTGGAGCTCCCAGAGGTCGTTGATGTCGTCGTGCTCGTAGAGCTGGTTCTCGCCGGCCAGGAAGGCGCAGAGCATGGCGTCCGGTACCGAGGCGTGCACCAGGCGGCGCAGCGCGGCCTCGGCGTCCCCCTCCTCGACCCCGGCGGTGTCCAGGGCCGCGGCGAAGCGGCGCAGGCCGAGCAGGCCGACCTCGCGGATCAGCGCCTCGCGCCCCGGGAAGAGCCGGTGCAGCGTCGCGCGGCTGATGCCGGCGGCGCGCGCGATCTCGTCCAGGTGGGCGGTCGGGCGGCGGGAAAGCACGCCGACGGCGGCTTCGAGGACGGTGTCGCGGTCGGTGGCCATGAATCGAGTGTAGTGCAGATGAGACATGGATGTCTCAAAATAAAATCCTGGGTCTCAGATGGATCGCCGGTGGCACGGTCTTCGGGCAGCAAAAAACCGGGGACGGCGGGTGCCGTCCCCGGTCGGGGTGCCGCTGCGCCCTCGGGCGCCGCGACTCAGCTCTGGTTGTAGAAGCCGGTGTCGTCGATCGGGCGGTCGATCACCGTGACCTCGACGTCGGACGGGGTGAGCAGGAAGACCCGGCGGGCGATCCGCTCGATGCCGCCCCGGGTGCCGAAGATCAGCCCGGAGGCGAAGTCGACCATGCGCTTGGCCTCGGCCTCCTCCATCTCGGTGAGGTCCATGACCACCGGGATGCTCGCCCGGATGTGCTCACCGACCGTGCGCGCCGCCTCGAAGCCCGTCGGCCGCAGGGAGACGATCTTCGCGGGCGCGGCGACGGAGGGCACCGTCTCCTGATCCACCCACTCGTCGTCGTACACCGCGGCCGGGTAGTTCCCCGAGGGCATCAGCCACCCGTTGTGGTGCTCGTCGCGAAGTGCTCCCATGCCGCGCCTCCCTGCCTCGTCCCGTCTGGTCCCCCGGGGGTGCGTGTCGTGTTTTGACACGTCATCCACTCGTCGGAACTGTCCGAGTATCGCACTGTTCACCGGTCCCGTGCCCGCTCGCGACCCCCGTACGAGTCGTGCCGCGCCGGAAACCCGGGCGGACCCGGGCAAAGAGAGCAGACGCGGCGGACGGTCGTACGGTTGCGCGCGTAGACCATATCGGTAGCGGTCACCGGTTAATTGACCTTCTGTCAACAATGCGGGAACGATTTCACGCGGTGACTCACTCGCCGGTCGAGCCGTCCACCGATTCGCGCAGGAGATCGGCGTGGCCGTTGTGCCGCGCGTACTCCTCGACCATGTGGGCGAGGATCCAGCGGAGCGTCACTTCCTCGCCGCGGCGCAGCCGCTTGCCGACGGTGTCCAGCGGCAGACCGGCCGCGGCGCTGCGGGCGGCGTCCACCTCGGCGCGCCAGGTGGCGAAGTCGGCCGCGACGTCCGCGGTGTCCACGTGGTCGAAGTCGCCGTCCGGATCGGCCTCGGTCCAGAAGTGGCCGACGATCTCCGCGCCGAGCAGGACGCTCTGGAACCAGTACCGCTCCACCTCGGCCATGTGCCGGACGAGGCCGAGCAGCGAGAGGTTGGACGGCGGGACGGAGCGCAGGCGCAGCTGGTCGTCGGTCAGGCCCTCGCACTTCCGCGCGAGGGTGCTGCGGTGGTAGTCGAGGAAGGCGGTGAGGGTGGCGGCCTCGTCGGCGGCCATGGGCGGGTCGATCCGCGGGTTCGATTCGGTCATGGCGGCCATCCTGGCGTCGGGCGCCGCGCCCGCGCGAACGATTTGTTCGCGCCTCGGCCCGTTCGCCCGGTCGGGTGGGCAGCCGACCGGACAGGGCAGCCGGCCAGGCAGGCCGGCGGCCCGCCGGTCAGGCGGCGGTCGCCCGGCGGCGGGCCCGGGCCGTCCGCAGCAGCCCGGCCAGGCTGCCCAGCCCCAGCAGCGCGAGCACGCCCGCCGACAGCAGGAAGCCCGCCGACCCGGGCCGGCCCGCGGTGGCCGCCGCCGTCACCACCACCGCCGTGGTCGGCACCGAGCCGACCGCGGTGGCGAGGACGAAGTGCGGGAAGCGCGTCCCGGAGAAGGCGGCGCCGTAGTTGATCGCCTGGAACGGCACGCCGGGCAGCAGCCGCAGCACCAGCACGCTGCGGAACCCCTGCTCGGTGAACCGCCGGTCCAGGGCGCCGAGCACCCTGCCCCTGAGATACGGACGCAGCGCGTCGCGCCCGAGCCCCCGGCCGAGGCCGAAGGCGAGGGCGGCGCCCAGCGTGGTGCCGAGCACCGCCATCGCGACGCCCTGCTGGACGCCGAGCAGCAGTCCGGCCGCCGCGTTCAGGGCCGGCCGGGGCACGAAGGCCACCGTCCCCACCGCGTACACCAGGGCGAACAGCGGGCCGAGCCAGTACCCGGGCATCCGCTCGGCGAGGTCGCCGGACAGCAGCTGCGTCGGATTCCACAGCAGCAGCGACCCGGCCGCCGCGCCGAGCAGCACGATCAGCAGCGCCGGCCGCCACCGGGACGAACGCGGTGCGGCGGGCGGTGCGGGGGTGGCTTCTGGCTGGGGCACCGCCCGAGCCTAACCGGGGCGGCGGGCTGCCCGGGCCCCGGCCCGGTGTCCTGGCAGGCCCGGCCGGGGCTCCCGGGTCAGCGCCACGGCGGGTCGTAGCGCCAGTACTGGTTGGTCGCCGACTGGGTCGGCTGCCACTGGATGACCGGGGCGCCGTCGGCGGTGCTGCCGCCGGAGACGTCGAGGAAGAGCTGACTGGCGACGTTCTGCAGGTAGAAGGTGGCCGTTCGCGGAAGGATGACCATCTTCCACTGCTGGTTCGCCCCGCCGTCGCACTCCCACTGGTCGGCCTGGGTGCCCCAGGTGGTGCTGAACCCGGGGATCTCCAGGCACTTGCCGCTGTGGGCGTTGACGAGCCGGCCGTCGGCGCCCCAGATCCACTGCTGGTTGGCGCCGCCGGTGCAGCTCCACTGGCGGACGGGGGCGGCGTCGTCGGTGCGCCAGTCGGCGACCTCCAGGCACTTGCCGGAAAAGGCCGTGATCACCCGCGGGGTGTCCTCGGTCCCCGGCGCGCTCACCTCCGCGACGGCCGGGGTGGCCGCCGCGAGCGCGAGGGCGCCGGCGGCGGCGAGTGCGCCGACGGCGGCGAGTGCGCCGACGGCGGTTCGGAGGCGGGTTCGGTCGGGTGCGGCGGTCATGTGTTCCCCCCTGGGACGTGGTCATGGAGTGTCGGCCGCCGAGCGGACGCCCGGTGGCGCGCCGACAGTGGGACGGCGGTTCAGCGCGGCCCGGCGAGGAAACCTAGCAGGCGTCGCCAGGAGCCCGGGGCGACGGCGGAGCGTCCGACGGCCGGGAGCTCGAAGAAGCCGTACGGCGCGCCCCCGAACGCTCCGGGCGCGGCCGCGCCCGGAGCGTTCGGGTTGCCGGGGGAACTCCCGCAAGATTCCCCGTCAGATCGTGGAGAGGTCCTTTCCGGACGTGCGGTCCGATTCCCGTGCGGTCACGTCCTCGCCGGGGGAGTGCCGTTCGGCCCGGCGCAGCGCGCCGGCGCCCAGCAGCAGGGCGAGGGCGAGGGCGGTGACCAGCCCGAAGGAGACGGTCAGCGAGGTGGCCTGGGCGAGGGCGCCGATCACCGCGGGGGCGATCAGGCCGGAGGTGTAGGTGACGGTGGCGACGCCCGCGATGGCCTGGCTGGGGTTCGGGCCGATCCGGCCGGCGGCGGCGAAGGCGAGCGGGACGACGACGGCGATGCCGATGCCGATCAGCGCGAAGCCGGGGATGGCCAGCGCGGGGCTGTCGGCGGCGACCACCAGCAGGCCGCCCGCGGTGGCGACGGCGCCGCTGATCCGGGTGGCGCGGACGGCGCCGAGGCGGCGGATCACGGCGTCCCCGGCGAGACGGCTGGCCGCCATGGTGAGCGAGAAAGCGGTGTACGAGGCGGCGGCGACGGTGGCCGAGGCGCCGGTGACGTCCCGCAGGTAGACGCCGCTCCAGTCCATCGAGGCGCCCTCGGCGAAGACCGCGCAGAAGCCGACCAGCCCGATCACCAGGGAGCTGCGCGGCGGCAGCGCGAACCGCGGCGGCTCCTCGGCGCCCTCCTGCGCCCGCAGGTCGGGCAGGCCGCGGCAGACCGCCTGGCCGACGAGGAGCAGGACCAGGGAGGTGACCGCCAGCTGCAGCCGGGCGTCGAGGTCGAGGTGGGCGGCGAGGATGCCGAAGCCGGAGGCCAGCAGACCGCCGGCGCTCCACATGCCGTGCAGGCCGGACATGATCGAGCGGCCGAGCCGTTCCTCGATCTCCACGCCCTGCGCGTTCATCGCGACGTCCGCCGTGCCGGCCGCGGCCCCGTACACCAGCAGGACGGCGCAGAGCGCCGGCAGGGAGGGGGCGAGCGCGGGCAGGGCGAGGGCCAGGCACCAGAGCGCGATCAGGACGCGCACCGCCGCCCGCCCGCCGTAGCGGTGCACGAAGCGGCCGGCCAGCGGCATGGCGAGGGAGGAGCCGACGGCGGGCATGACCAGGGCCAGGCCGAGCTGCCCGGCGGAGAGGTCCAGGCGGTCCTGGATCCACGGGATGCGGGTGACGAAGCTGCCGCTGACGGCGCCGTGCACGCCGAAGACCAGGGCGATGCTCGCCCGGGCCCGGCGCGGGGCGGTCAGCGGTTCCGGCGGCGGTGCGGGCGTGCGGGTCATCGGTGGTCCCTCCCGGGCGGGTGGTGCGGTCGGACGGTGCGGTCGGGCCGCTCGGCCGGACGGTTCGATAAACTATCAGGAAGGGACCCTGATAGAAACACTCTGAAAGGATGACCGGTCATGACCACCGTGCGTACGGCCACGCCGAGCACCGCCCGGGCGATCAACGACCGGCTGGCGCTCAACCTCCTGCTCGAACAGGGCCCCCTGACCGCGACCGAGCTCCGCGACCTCACCGGCCTGTCCCGGCCGACCGTCGCCGACCTGCTCGAACGCCTCCAGCGCACCGGGCTGGTGGCCGTCGTCGGCGAACGCGGGGAACAGCGGCGCGGCCCCAACGCCCGGGTCTACGCGCTGGTCGCCTCCCGCGCGCACATCGCCGCCTTCGACGTCCGCTCCGGCGGCGTCAGCCTCGTCGTCGCCGACCTGGCCGGACACGCCCTCGCCACTGCCGAGGTCCCGGTCCAGGGCGAGGGCGGACCGGACACCGCCGCGGCGATCACCGCCACCCTGCGGGAGACCGCGCGCGGCGCCGGCGTCGAGCGGCTGCACACCGTCGCGGTCGGCGCCCCCGGCCTCGTCGACCCCGGTACCGGACGGCTGCAGAGCACCGGCAACCTCCCCGGCTGGCACGCCGAACTCCTCGCCGCCCTCCGGGAGCTGCCCGGTACCGAGGTGATCCTGGAGAACGAGGTCAACCTGGCCGGCCGCGCCGAGCACCGGGTCGGCGCGGCCCGCGACCGGGACACCTTCGTGCTGATGTGGCTCGGCCACAGCGTCGGCGCCGCCGTCATGCTGGACGGGCGGCTGCGCCGCGGCTTCTCGGGCGGTACCGGAGAGATCTGCTTCCTGCCGGTCCCCGGCACCGTCGGACTGCCGCGCGCCGACAGCTGCGAGGGCGGCTTCCACGACCTGGTCGGCAGCGCCGCGATCTGCGTGCTGGCCCGCGAGCACGGGCTGCCCGCCGACCCGGCCGGGGACGCACCCGCCGCCGAAGCCGTCGTGCGCACGGCGGTGGCGACGGCCGGCGGACAGGGCGAGGAGGGCCGCGCGGCCGGCCGCTTCCTGGACGAGCTGGCCGAGCGGATCGCGATCGGCGCGGCGAGCGTCTGCGTCGTGCTCGACCCCGGCTGCGTGGTGCTCGGCGGGGAGATCGGCCGGGCCGGCGGCCCCGAACTGGCCGGCCGGGTGGAACGTCGGCTGGCCCGGCTCTCCCCGCTGAGCACCGAGGTGCGGGCCGGTACGGCGGGCGGCGGCGCGGTGCTCGCCGGGGCGGTGCTCACCGCCGGCGACGCGGTCCGCCGGGACCTCTTCGGCGAGCCGTAGTCCCCGAGCCGTCGATCATGAGCCTCGAACCTGAGTCGTCGCCCCGGGTCGTCGCCCCGGGTCGACGCGCCGAGTCGTCGCCCCGAGTCGTCGCCCCGGGCCGTCGGCCCCCGAGCCGTCGACCCCGAGCCGTGGGCCCTCCGGCGGACCGCGCTTTCCGGTTGCCGCCGCCCGTGCGGCAGGATGGCGGCGGGAGGATCCGACCCGACCCGTCGTCCCCCCGATCCCCTCGAACCACCGTCAGGAGTCGCTCATGGGCCAGCCCGAGGTGCCGGTCAACCCGTACCGCATCGGTGAGGCCGCGGCGCTGCTCGGCGTCAGCGCCGACACCATGCGGCGCTGGGTGGACGCGGGGCGGCTCGCCGCCGCCCGGGACGAGCACGGGCACCGGATCATCCCCGGCGCCGAGCTCGCCGCCTTCGCCCGCGAGCTGGCCCGGCCGGAGAACGCCGAGGCCGAGGGCCGCCCGTCCTCGGCCCGCAACCGCTTCCCCGGGATCGTCACCGACGTGGTGCTCGGCGACGTGGCCGCGCAGGTGGAGATCCAGGCCGGGCCGTTCCGGGTGGTGTCGCTGATCAGCCGGGAGTCGGCGGAGGAGCTCAACCTCGTCCCCGGCGCGCCCGCCACGGCGGTCATCAAGTCGACCAATGTGATGGTCGAGCGGCGCTGACCGACCACGGCGGCCCGTGCGCCGCCGACGTCCCGACGACGAGTGCCGGAACCGAACGGAAGCGAACGAGAGGCCCGGATGCCACCCCCGCACCTGCCGACCACCCAGAGCGCCGTGCTCGCCGTCGAAGCCGTCGCGCGGCGGCACGGCCGGAGCGTCCGCGCCCGGCACGACATCGGCGCCGACCGGACCTTCGCCGGACTGGTCGAAGCGGACGGCGGCTTCGACGCCGTCCCGCACGAGGCGCTGCTGGAGTTCGACGGCAGCCCGGCGGTCGGCGTCCGGCTGTTCACCCACGACGAGGTCACGGTGACCGTCGAGGGCGTCGCCTTCGACGTCGACCGCGACCGCGTCCCCGGCTTCCTGGACGCCGTCTGGTCCGACCTGGTGCACGTCGAGGCGCGCACCTTCCCGCCGTCCACCACGCTGATCGTCACCGTCCCCGGGGAGCCGAGCCACCGCGAGGGCATCGGCGTGCACGACCTCACCCCCTGGCTCGCGGGGAGGATCCGATGACCACCCACCGCAGCCCCCGCGTGCAGGCCGTCGCCCACCGCGGCGACCCCTACCGGTACCGCGAGAACACCCTCGCCTCCGTCGAGTCCGCGCTCGCCGCCGGAGCCGACGCCGTCGAGGTCGACGTCCGGCTCACCCGGGACGAGGTGCCCGTCCTGCTGCACGACCGCACCCTGGAACGGCTCTGGGGCGACCCCCGGTCGATCGACCGGGTCACCGCCGAGCAGCTGGACGGACTGCGGCAGGGGCAGCTGGGCATCCCCACCCTCGCCGAGGCGGTCAAGGCGGTCACCGGTCGGTCCGAGGCCGCCGAGGACCGCCGCCTGCTGATCGACCTGGACGAGCCCGGGCCGGCCGCGGCGACCTGGTCCGTGGTCACCGGACTCGGCGCCGAGCGGCACGTCGCCTTCTGCGGCCCCGTCTCCGCGATGCTCGCCGTACGCGAGCTGACCCCGGACGCCGAGATCGCGCTCACCTGGAAGCAGCCGCGGCTGCCCGTCCCCGCCCTGCTGGCCGACCTGCGCCCGCGCTACCTCAACCCGCCGTTCGGCCTGGTCACCCCCGAGTTCACCGCCGCCGCGGCGGACGCCGGCCTCGCCGTCTCCACCTGGACCGCCGACCTGCGCCGCACCATGCGCAGGCTGCGGGACACCGGAGTCGCCTCCATCACCACCAACCGGATCGGCGTGCTGCGCTCGGTGCTGGACGGCCGCCGGTGACCGAGCGCGGGCCCGTCCTCACCGCCAGGGCGCTCGGCCGCGCCCTGCTGGCCCGTCAGCACCTGCTCGCCCGCACCGACCTGACGCCTGCGGCGATGATCCACCACCTCGGCGGCCTCCAGGCCCAGGCCGCACCCCAGCCGCCCTACCTCGGACTGCTCGCCCGCCTCGACGGCTTCACCCCCGAACCGCTGAGCGCGCTGATCGAGCGGCGGGCGGCCGTCCGGATCGCCCTCCACCGGGGCACCATCCACCTCGTCACCGCCGAGGACTGCCTGACGCTGCGCCCGCTGCTCCAGCCCCTGCTGGACCAGCAACTGCGCACCACCTACGGCGAACGGCTCGACGGGCTGGACCTGGACGCGCTCGCCGCCGAGGCCCGTGCACACGTCGAGGAGGAGCCGCGCACCTTCCAGCAGCTCGGCACGCTGCTCGCCGCCACCCGCCCGGACCGCGATCCGGCCGCGCTCGCCCAGGCGGCCCGCTGCCGGCTGCCGCTGGTCCAGGTGCCGCCGCGCGGCCTGTGGGGGCGCGGCGGCCCGGCCGCCCACACCACCGCCGAGGCCTGGCTCGGCCGCCCGCTCGACCCGGCGCCGACCCCGGACGACCTGGTCCTGCGCTACCTCGCCGCCTTCGGCCCGGCCACCGTCGCCGACGCCCAGAAGTGGTGCGGGCTCAGCCGGCTCGCCCCGGTGCTGAAACGGCTCGCGCCCCGGCTGCTGACCTTCCGGGACGAACGGGGCCGGCTGCTGTACGACCTGCCGGAGGCGCCCCGGCCGGAGCCGGACACCCCGGCGCCGGTCCGGCTGGTCGCGCCCTTCGACAACCTGCTGCTCTCGCACGCCGACCGCACCCGGGTGCTGCCCGAGGAGTACCGGGGGCGGGTGATGACCCAGAACGGGATCGTGCTGGGCAGCCTGCTGGTGGACGGCCTGGTCGCCGGGAGCTGGCGGCTGACGGGCGAGCGGGAGGTCGTCGTCCAGCCGTTCGCGGCGCTGCGGCGGGCCGACCGGCAGGCGGCGGAGGCCGAGGCGCGGCGGGTGCTGGCCTTCGCGGGCGGAGGCGGGGACGGGACGGTCCGGATCGAGGCGGTGCCGTAGCGGTGCCGTAGCGGCGCGGTCACGGCACGACGGGCGGCACAACGGGCGGACCGTCACGTTCTCTGCTGAGATGGGTCGGTTCGGACTCGTCGACGAGCTCGCCGGAGGTGGCCGTGTCCGTGGAACGACCGCCCGACCGCCGCCCGCCGTACCTGATGCTGCCGCCCGCGGTGCGGCGGGCGGCGGCCTGGTCGGCGGCGGTGATCCTGCTGATCGCCGTCGCCTCGCTGGTGGTCTTCGCCCTGGTCGAGCTGCGGGCCGCGACCGTGCCGTTCGTCCTCGCGCTGCTCGGCGCCTCGCTGCTCCAGCCGGTGGTGCCCTGGCTGGTCGGGCGCGGCCTCAGCCGGGGCCTCGCCGCCGGGCTGACCTGCACCGTCCTGGTGGTGGCGGTCGGCGCCGTGATCGCCCTGCTGGTCAACTCCCTGGTGCACAGCGCCCCGCAGATCGCCGAAGCGCTGCCCGCGGCCGGTCGGCGGCTGGAGGAGTGGCTGGGCCCGCTCGGGAAGAAGATCCAGCACGCCCTCGCCAACGCCAGGGGCGAGACCAACTCCTTCGTCTCCACTCTCACCAACGGCGTGCTCTCCGGGCTCGGCCTGCTCACCCAGGTGATCACCGGCGGGGTGCTGGCCCTCGCCCTGGTCTTCTTCTTCCTCCGCGACGGCCACCGCACGGGCGACGCCATCCGCTCCTACCTGCCCGGTCGCGGCGCCGACACCGTCATCGCCTGCGCCGAGCGGGCATTCGACGCGATGGCCGGCTTCATGCGCGGCACCACCCTGATCGCCCTGATCGACTCGGCCTTCATCACCATCGGCCTGCTCGCCCTCGGGGTTCCCGGCGCGCCCGGCCTCGGCGCCCTGGTCTTCATGGGCGCCTACATCCCCTTCGTCGGCGCCTTCCTGTCCGGAGCGGTCGCCGTCCTGGTCGCCCTCGCCGACGGCGGCCTCGGGACGGCCCTGTGGGCGCTCGGCGTGGTCCTCGCCGTGCAGATGATCGAGGGCAACATCCTCCAGCCCGTCATCCAGAGCCGCACCGTCGAACTCCACCCGGCCACCATCATGGTCGCCGTGGTGGCCGGCTCGGGCATCGCCGGCATCATCGGCGCCCTGCTCGCCGTCCCGGTCTGCGCGGCGGCCGCCGGCGTGGTCTCCGTCCTGCGCGGCCTCCCCGGGCGGACGGCCGAGGCGGCGGAGTAGGGCCACCGTGCTGACGTCCCGCTGCGCCTGGCTCCGCCGCCGCGGCCGGCCGGTGGCTGGTATCCGGTTGTTCCCGGGGCGGAGGCGTGCGAGCATTGCTAATGCGACGCGAGTCGCGATAGCGATGAGTGGAGGGGTGCGCGCATGGAGCTGTTCACGGTGGCGGGCGAGGGGGCCGGGCCGTACGGGGTGGCCGTGGGGGCGGACGGGGGCGTGTGGTTCACGCTGGTGCACAGCGGGGAGGTCGGGCGGCTGGCGGGTGACGGGACGGTGGAGCGGTACGGGCTCGGGGCGCCCGAGTGCGGGCCGGCGGTGATCGCGGCGGGGCCGGACGGGGCGCTGTGGTTCAGCCGGATGCGGGACCACCGGATCGGGCGGATCGACCGGGACGGGACGGCCGGCTCGTACGCGCTGCCGGGCGGGGGCGCCGGGCCGTACGGGATCGCGGCCGGGCCCGACGGGGCGGTGTGGTTCACCGAGATGAACGCCGGTGCCGTCGGGCGGATCACCGTGGACGGGGAGGTGACGGAGTACCCGCTGCCGGTCGCAGGGGCCTTCCCCTCGATGATCACGGCCGGGCCGGACGGCGCGCTGTGGTGCACGCTCAACCAGGCGGACGCGGTGGCCCGGGTCGGCACGGACGGGGAGGTGACCGTCCACCGGCTGCCCACGGAGGGGACCGCGCCGGTGGGGATCACCGCCGGCGCCGACGGCGCGCTCTGGTACGTGGGCATCGGCGGCGGGCTGGTCGGGCGGATCACCGTGGACGGCGCGGTGACGGAGTACCCGCTGGCCGACCGGGCGGCCAAGCCGCACGCGATCGCGGCCGGGCCGGACGGCCGGCTCTGGTTCACCGAGTGGGGCGCCGGACGGATCGGGGTGCTCACCCCGGACGGGCGGCTCGACGGCCACCCCATCCCGGGCGGGGGCGCCGAGCCGCACGGCATCGCGGTCGCCCCGGACGGTGCGGTGTACGCGGCGCTGGAGCGCGGCGAGATCCTCCGGATCGCGCCGGGGCGGGCTCAGGGCTGACGGCGCAGCAGTTCCTCCAGGTCGGCGAGCAGGCCGAGGGCGGCGGCGCGGTCCGGGACCGGCTCCGGGGCGGGGGCGCGCTCGGCGATCACCCGCAGGGCGGCGGCGGCCTGACGGGCGAACAGCGCCAGCAGGTCCAGCTCGGGAAGGCTGGAGCGGGCCTGCGGGGCCGGGTCGAGGACCTCCAGGACGCCGAGGACCCGGCTGCCGTGGGTGAGCGGGGCGGCCATCAGGGCGTTCGGGACGTAGGCGGTGGACTCGGCGAAGTCACGGTCGAAGGTGCGGTTGGCGCCCAGGTCGTCGACCACCATCGGCTCGCCCGAGGCGGCGACCCAGCCGGCGATGCCCCGGCCGGCCGGGAAGCGGCGGCCGACCAGGGACTCCTCGCCGCGCCCGGAGACGGCCTGGAAGACCAGCTCCCCGGCGGCCTCGTCGAGCAGGCAGACCGAGCCGGCCTGGGCGCCGAAGATCGCCCGGGCGACGTCCACCACGGACTGCAGCAGTTCGCGGGCCAGCGGATCGACGGCGGGGTCAGTGCTGAGGGTCATCGGGCGCCTCCGGGGTGGGGGTGGTCGGGACCTTGACGTTGGCCGCGGTGAGGTAGAGCGCGCTCTTCAGCTGGAAGGTGGTCAGCCTCGGCCGCCGGGACAGGAGGCGGGCGCAGAGCCCGGCCACGTACGGGGTGGCGAAGCTGTTGCCGGTGGTGCGGATGGTGGCACCGCCGAGCCAGGGCACCCGGACGTTCTGGCCGGGGGCGAAGAACTCCACCGGCGGCGTCGGGTTGTACAGGTGCAGGGCCGGGTCGTCCTCCTGGTGGCTGCCCACCGAGATCACCGAGGAGAACCGCCACGGGAAGCTCTCCACCGGGGTGTTGTGGGCGGAGGCGACGATCGCGGTGCGGGCGAAGAAGGCGTCGTCGGCGATCGCGTGCAGCTCCTCCAGGAAGCGGGTCCGGGTGGTGGAGAGGCTGAGGTTGACGACGTCGAAGCCCTGCCGGACGGCCCAGCGGAGCCCGGCGATCAGCATGTCGCCGGTGCCGGAGAAGCGTTCGCCGAGGACCCGGACGCTGTAGAGCTCGCAGTCCGGGGCGGTGCGGCGGATGATGCCGGCGCAGGCGGTGCCGTGGCCGCAGGTGTCGCCCGCGGTGTCCGGGCGGACGGCCAGCTCCCGGGTGACCGGGTCCTTGACCACCGCCCAGGAGCCCTCCAGCGGGCCGACCAGCGGGTGGTCGGGCTCGATGCCGGAGTCGACCACGCAGACCCGCACGCCCCGGCCGGTGCCCTCTGCGGGGGCGGCGCCGCCCCCCTCCGGGCCGACGGCGTCGGCGAGCACCGTCAGCTCGTCGGGGGTGCGGTCGCGCAGGCTCCAGGTCAGTCCGTCCGGGCCGCTCACCGGGTGCCCCCGAGCCGCTCGGCGCGCCGGATGCCGGGCAGGTGGCCCTTGGCGGCGAAGCGGTCCCGGGCGGTGGCGGCGGCCGCGGCGGCCTCGGCGGGGCGGTCCAGCAGCAGCAGGGCGTGCGCGCGGTCCAGCGCCGTCAGCGCCTGCAGCAGCAGCGACTCGGTGGCCTGGGCGGCGCTCAGCGCGGCCGCGGTGAGGTCCAGCGCGGGCTGGGCCTCGCCCCGGGCGGCGGCGAGCCGGCCGCGCAGCGCGTCCAGTTCGACGGCGAGCACCGGGGGCAGCGCGCCGGCCGCGTCCGCGCCGTCCAGGTGGCGGGCGGCGTGGGCCGGGCGGTCGGTGTCCAGCAGGACGCGCGCGGTGGTGAGGGCGAGCCGGGGCAGCGGGGCGGCGGTGCCCTGGCGGCGGGCGATCTCGGCGGCGTCGGCCAGCAGGTCCAGGGCCTGGTGGGACTGGCCGGTGGCGGCCGCGGCCTGGGCGGTCAGCGCGGGCAGCGCGACCATCGCCTCGGCCAGCGACAGCTCCCCGGCCAGGCCGTTGGCCTCGGCGAGCAGCAGCTCGGCCTCCTCGGGGCGGTCGCGCAGTGCCAGCAGGACGGCCAGCGGGCCGTTCAGCGCGACCCGGACGGTCCGGCGGCCGGCGCCGTGGTCGGCGAGCAGGGCCCGCAGCCGGAAGGTACCGTTCGGCACGGGCTCGGGGCCGGCCAGCAGCGAGGCGGCCAGCGCGGCCAGCACCGCGGCCCGGTCCAACTCGGCGTCGGTGCGGGAGACGTGGTCGAGCGCCTGGTCGAGCAGCCGCTCGGCCTCGGTGTGCCGGCCCGCCAGCAGGTGCTCCTCGGCCAGCCGCAGCCGGGCACGGGCCTGGCCGAGGTCGTCCCGGGTGTCGGTGAACAGCGGCAGCACGGCGCGGGCGGTGGCGGCGGGCTGGTCCTGACCGGGCGGCAGGCCGCGGGCGGCCAGCGCCAGCCGCGCGTGCGCGGCGTCCAGCGGGTCGGCGGCCGCGTCGCGCACCTGGGCCAGGACGGGCAGCGCCTCGTCGGCGCGGCCGAGCGCCAGCCGGGCCTCGCCGAGGCGGCGCAGCACCGGGCCGGCGGAGCGCTCGTTGGGGTAGTGCAGCCGGACCGCGCGCTCCAGCAGGTCGGTGGCGGCGGGCAGGTCGGCCCGGGCGAGGGCCCGGGCCCCGGCGGCGCCGAGGGCGGCGGCGGCGCGGGTGCGCAGGGCGTCGGTGCGGGCGTCCAGCAGGCCGAGTTCCAGCCGGTAGCGGTGGGCGCGCTCCAGGTGGCCGCCGACGGCGGCGTCCCCGGCGGCGCGGACGGCCGGCAGGTCGGCGGCGCGCTCGTGGCGCTCGGCGCGGGCCCGCTTGGACATCGACTGGTAGACCGACTCCTGGACCAGGCCGCTGCTGAACCGGTAGCCGGTGCCGGCCGCTTCGACCAGGCCGCGCTCGGCCAGCCGGGCCAGCGCGGCGTGCAGCCGGGGCGGGGTGTCGTCGCCGGCGGTGGGCGGGCCGGCCGGCAGGCCGTCGATCGGGCCGGTGAAGACGTCGTCCTCCGGGTCGGCGAAGGCGTCCTGGTCGGTGCCGCCGTGGGTGAGTTCGGCCAGCTCGGCGGCGGTGAAGGCACGGCCGAGGACGGCGGCGAGGTCCAGGGTGGCGCGCTCGTCGCGCTCCAGTCCGTCGATCTGGGCGCTGAGCAACGCCCGCCCGCTGGGCGGGAGTTCGTCGGCGTGCGCGGGGCCGTCGGCCTCGGTGAGAGCGGCCAGCAGCTCCTCCAGGTGCAGCGGGTTGCCCTCGGCGCGCTCCAGCAGCCGGGTGGGCACCGCGTCCTGGTGGGCGCTCAGCTCGGTCAACTGGGCCGCCAGCAGGGCGGATTCGTCCCAGGACAGGCCGCCGACCGGCAGCGTCGGCAGCTCCGGGCGGGAGGCCGGGAGCTCGGGGCGGGCCAGGCAGAGCAGCAGCACGGGGGCGGAGCCGAGCACCTCGGTCAGCCGCTCGGCGGCGTCCAGCAGGGCCGGGCCGGCCCACTGGCAGTCGTCCAGGACGAGCACGGCGGGGCGCTCCACGGTGCGTCCGCGCAGGATCGCGGCCAGCAGCTCCAGCGACTGCCCGGCGCCGATGCCGGGTGCGGTCGCCTCGTCCAGCCGGGCCAGCGCCTCGGCCGGGGCCGCGCCCTCGGGCTCGTCCAGCAGGGTGCGGACGGCCTCGGCGAGCGGCGCCAGCGCGCCCTGCTCGCCGAAGCTGCGGCAGCGGGCGGTGCCGCAGCGCGCGGTGCGCCGGCCCACCCGCTCGCGCCACTCGCGCACCAGCCGGGTCTTGCCGATCCCGGCCTCGCCCGCCACCAGCAGCAGCTCGGCGCCGGAGCCGCCCGCCACCCGGGCCAACGCGGCGTCCAGCTCGGCCAGTTCGCGCTCCCGGCCGACCAGCGGGACGTCGAAGCGGCGCAGCAGCTCCGGGTCGTCCTCGTCCAGGCCGACCAGGCGGTAGGCGGTGACCGGCTCGGCCTTGCCCTTGAGCTGCAGCGGGCCCACCTCGTCCACCTGGGCGGCCGGGCCGGCCGCGCGCAGCGTCTGCGGGCCGATCAGCACCTGGCCGGGGGCGGCCCGGGTCTGCAGCCTGGCGGCGATGTTCACGGTCTCGCCGGAGATCAGCGCCTGGCGCGCCGAGGCGTCCGAACCCGCCACCACCTGGCCGGTGTTGACGCCGATCCGGACGTCCAGCCGGACCCCGAGGGTGGCGTCCAGCTCGGTGTTGAGGTCCTCCAGGTCCTCCAGCATGGCGAGCGCGGCGGCCAGCGCCCGGTGGGCGTCGTCCTCGCGGATCACCGGGACGCCGAACACGGCCATCACGGCGTCGCCGATGAACTTCTCCAACGTGCCGCCGTGCGCCTCGATCTGGCGGTGCATCCGCTCGAAGTAGCGCAGGATCACCTCCCGCAGCGTCTCCGGGTCGAGCGCGCCGGACAGGGCGGTGGAGTCGACCAGGTCGCAGAAGACCACGGTGACCAGCTTGCGCTCCTCGGCGGCCAGGTCGAGGGCGGCCGCCCGGGGCGTGCCGCAGGAGGGGCAGAACTGGTCGTTCGTGGCGACGAGTTGGGCGCAGAGTGGGCAGGGCATGGTGGCCGTCCTTCGGTCGTCCTCCGCTGGGCGGGGCGTACGGGCGTACGGGGCGCGGGCGGGTACGGCGCCGCGGTGTCCGGGCGTTCCGGGTCAGGGTGGCCGGGGCGGCTTCGGGCCCGGTTGGGGAGCGCTTGGCGGTCGGTATGGCCGCAGCCCGGGCGGGGCGCGGTGGTCTCCGGCAGGGCCCCGCGGCGCTCGCCTTGCGGTGCCGGCACCCCCGCGACCTGCGGCCATACCGGTGGCCAGGCGGCCCCGAAGCCGGGCGCAGCCGGCCCCGCCGACGATGGTCGGCACGGCGGGCGGTCGCCCGCCGCCACCGTGACGGCCCACCTGCGGCGTCCCACCTGTGGAAGGGAGTTCGACCATGGCTGAGAACATGGACCAGAACCTCGGCGAGAACGGCGAGGAGACCCCGGAGGTCGAGGCGCACGCCGCCAACGTCCTGGACCTGCAGTCGATGAAGGTCCTCGCCGAGGCTTCGGACGGCAACTGCTTCAGCCTGATCAGCTACGTCGGCGGCGCCGAGACCAGCGCCTGACCGACACCGGTCGCCAGGCCGGATGCCGGGCCGCGCACGGGGCGGGCGCACCACCGCCCCCGGCCGCCGGCCGTACGGCCTCCCGCACCTGGAGCAAGGCCCCCGGGGCGGTCCCGTCACGACGGGACCGCCCCGGCCCGATCCCGCCACCACCCCCCCACGGAGGACGGCCATGGCGCCCACCGCCCCGGAGCCCACCCCGCTCGCCCGCAACCGGGACTTCCGGCTGCTCTGGGTCGGCGGCCTGCTGGCCTCGCTCGGCTCCCAACTCGCCTCGATCGCGCTGCCGTTGCTCGTGCTGCGGGAGACCGGGTCGGCCGCCCGGGCGGGCGCCATCGGCACCGTCTCGGTCGGTGCGCTGCTGCTCACCATGCTGCCCGGCGGTGTGCTCGCCGACCGGATCGAGCGACGTCGGCTGATGCGGATCTGCGACGTCGGCAGCCTGCTGGCGGTCGCCGCCCTGGTGGTGGCGGTGCTGCGCGGAAGCGCGCCGCTGCCGCTGGTCCTGCTGGTCGCCGCCGCCGGGGCGCTGATCTCCAGCGTCTACGGGCCCGCCGCCGGCGCCCTGCTGCGCACGGTGGTGCCGCGCGAGCACGCCCGGGAGGCCTCCGCGCGGATGCAGGCGCGCGGCGCCGCGGCCCGGCTGGTCGGCCCGCTCGGCGGCGGGGCGCTGTTCGCCTGGCACCCGGTGCTGCCGTTCCTCGCCGAGGGCGTGGGACTGCTGCTGTCCACGGTGTGCGTGGCCCTGATGCGGACCCGCTCCACACCCGCCGAGACGAGCGGATCGGTTTTCGGCAAGCGGGAGTTGACCGCCGGGCTGGCCTTCATCTGGCAGCAGCCCTATCTGCGGACGCTGCTGCTGATCTTCGGCCTGGGGATGAACTTCGCGTTCAGCGCGCTGATGTTCGCCACCCTGGCCGTGGCCTCCGACGGCGGGCACTCCGGGATCGGCGGCGGCACGGTGGTCTCCTGCACGGCGGCCGGCGCCCTGGCCGGTGCGCTGCTCGCCCCGAAGCTGGGCGCCCGGGCGCGCGACGGCAGCCTGGTGGCGATCGCCTGCTGGGCCTCCGCGCTGACCGCCGGGGTGCTGACGGTCACCCGGGTGCCGCTGGTGATCGGGCTGCTCTGCGCGGCCTGCATGTGCCTGTCCACCATCGCCAGCATCGGCTTCGTCTCCGGCATGCTGCTCGCCGCGCCGCCGGACCGGATCGGCCGGGTGCAGAGCGCCGCCGGTTTCCTGTCCACCCTGATCCAGCCGTTCGGCCCGCTGGTGGGCGGCACCCTGCTCGGGGCCGTCGGCGGCACCCGCACCTTCGGGCTGCTGGCGCTCGCCATCGCGCTCTGCGCGGCCGTGGTCACCTGGGCGCCGCCGGTGCGGCGCGGGCCGGTGCTCAGCCCGGCCGTCTGAGCCCCGCCGCTCCCGCCCCGCCGTCCTCGCCGCCGCGGTTCCCGCCGCCCCGCCCCGCCCCCGCCGTCCGAAGCCGTTCCGGAAGGGAGACGCCATGGCCGGCGCCCACGAGACCCAACTCTTCTGCCTCGCCGACCCGCTGTACTACGACACCCCCGGTCGGCTGCGCGACCGGGCCGGCCGCTACCCGCTGGGGCTCGGCGCACCGCCCGCGGGCTGGCGGCGCGAACAGCGCGGGCTGTGGACGGCGCTGCGGCCCGAGGGCGGGGCGCTTCCGGAGCAGGGCTGGAAGCTGCACGTGTCCGCGGTCGAGGAGGGCGCCGAGGAGACGCTCGCCGTGGTCGCCCGGATCTGCTCGGAGCGTCGGGTCGCGTTCAAGTTCCTGCGCAGCGCGGCGGCCCTGCGGGTGGCGAACGGCAAGTACACCGGGCGCGGGAGCAGCGGCAAGTTCATCACCGTGTACCCGGGCTCGGAGGAGCAGTTCGCCGATCTGGCAGGGGAGTTGGCGCAGGCGCTGGACGGCCGCCCCGGCCCGTACGTGCTGACCGACCTGCGGATCGGCAGTGCCCCGGTGTACGCGCGCTACGGCGCGTTCGTCGAGCTGTGGTGCGAGGACGAGGCGGGCCGGCCGGTGCCCGCGCTGCGCGACCCGGCCGGGACGCTGGTGCCGGACTCGCGCGAACCGGTGTTCCGGATGCCGGCGTGGGTCGAGCCGCCCGCGGTGCTGCGCCCGCACCTCGCCGCCCGGGAGGCCGCCGCCGGGGACCTGCCGTACCGGATCCTGGAGGTGCTGCAGTTCTCCAGTGCCGGGGGGATCTACCTGGCCGAGCACCGGGGCAGCGGCGCACGGGTGGTGCTGCGCGAGGCCCGCCCGTACGCCGGCCTGGACGCCGCCGGGGCGGACGCGACGGCCAGGCTGCGGCGCGAGCGGTGGGCGCTGGAGCGGCTGGCCGGGCTGGAGTGCGTGCCCCGGCTGCACGAGGTGCGGACGGTGTGGGAGCACACCTTCCTGGTGCAGGAGCACATCGAGGGCGTCCAGCTGTTCACCGAGGCGGTCCGCCGCTACCCCCTGGTGCACCAGGACTGCACGGCCGAGCGGCGCGCCGATTACGCGCGGTGGGTCGACGGGGTGGTCGCCGGACTGGAGAAGGCGCTCGACGCGCTGCACGAGCGGGGCGTGCGGTTCGGGGACCTCCACCCGGCGAACGTGGTGCTCCGGCCGGACGGTTCGGTGGTGCTGGTGGACTTCGAGTACGCGGCGCCGCTGGACGACCGGCGGGTGCCGAGCGCGGGAGCGGCCGGGCTGTCGATCCCGCCGGGGCTGGACGGCGCCGAGGCGGACCGGTTCATGCTGTGGGCGACCTGGCTGATGCTGCTGATGCCGGTGCAGGAACTGGCCGACCGCGACCCCGGCAAGCTGCCGGCGCTGGAGCGGCGGGCACGGGAGTGGTTCGGACTCGGGCCGGAGGAGGGGCCGGTGCGACCGGCGGCATTGGCGGCGCTGACGGCGCGGACGGAGTCGGTGAGCGAACGGCGCGGCCGGGAGCTGCTGGCCGGCCCCTCCTGGACCCCGGCCCGGCGCGAACTGGTCGCGGGCATCCACGCGGGAGCCACGCCGGACCGGCCGGACCGGCTGTTCCCCGGCGACGTGGCCGGGTTCGCCGACGGCGGGACGGGCGTCGCGCACGGCGCGGCCGGGGTGCTGTACGCGCTGCACCGGGCGGGCGCCGACTGGCCGCAGGAGTACGCGGACTGGCTGGTCGCGGCGCTGCGCCGGCGCGGAGCCCGGCCGGGCACCGGGGGCCTGTACGACGGCCCGCTCGGCATCGCCGTGGCGCTGGCCCGGGTGGGTCGGCCGGAGGCGGCCGAGGAGCTGACGGCGCGGGCGCGCACGGCCCGACCGGCCCGCCAGGTCGGCCTGTTCGGCGGGCGGGCCGGCGCCGCGCTCGCCCGGCTGCGGCTCGCGGACGCGCTGGACAGCCCGCGCGAGGCGGCGGACGCGCTGCGCGACGCCTGCGAACTGGCGGCGGTGGTCCGCGGCGAGGCCGTGGACGGCCTGGACCAGCCCTCGGCGGCCGGGCTGCTGTACGGGCTGGCCGGCATCGCGCTGCTGCAGCTGAGGCTGTACCGGCGGACCGGCGAGCGGTGGCTGCGGGACTCGGCGCGGGCGGCGCTGGAACGGGCCGTGGGGCAGTGCGTCCGGGTGCCGGACGGCTCGGTGCAGGTGCTGGAGGCCGGGCGACGGCTGGCGTACCTGGACCGGGGGAGCAGCGGGATCGCGCTGGTGCTGCGGGAGTACCTGGAGACGGCCGAACTGCCCGGCGGGGAGGCGTTCCTGGCGGACGTGCGGAAGGTCTGCGCGCCCGGGTTCATCCGGGAGCCGGGGCTGTTCCGGGGCCGGGCCGGACTGACCCTGGCGCTGGACCGGCTGGACCGCCCGGGCGGACTGGAGGGTGGGGGTGGTGCGGGTGGCGAGGAGCCGGACCGGCCGGGCGCCCCGGCGGAGGCGGTGGCCGAGCAGGTGGCGCGGCTGCAGTGGCACCTGGTGGCCCGGCCCGAGGGGCTCCTGGTGCCCGGGATGCGGCTGCGGCGCTTCTCCGCGGACCTGCACACCGGGGCGGCGGGCGTGCTGCTGGCGCTGTGGGGGCTGGAGGAGGACCGCGGGGACGTGCTGGACCTGCTGACCCTGGGGTGAGCCCCGCGCGGGTGTCGGTGGCCGGGTCGTCAGGAGGCGGCGCCGAGGACGGCCGCCGCGCGCTCGCGGGCGTGCAGATGGGTGAGCCGGGGCAGCGCGTAGAGGGCGGCGTGGGCGGTGACCTCGCCGGTCGGTGAGGTCACCGCGCCGGTGTCGATGAGCGCCTCCAGGGTGCGCAGGGCGAGGCGTTCGGGCCGGCCGAGCGCGGCGGCGGCCTCGGGGAGGGTGAACAGCAGGGACAGCGGCAGGGCGGCGAGCCGGGCGAGCGCGAGCCGGCCCTGGTCGCCGAGGTCCTGCCAGCCGGAGTCGAGCCGGGCGCGGACGGTGACGTCCCCGGCGACCAGCTCGTCCAGCGCGCCCGCCGGGTCCTCCAGGCGCGCCGCGTACTCGGCGAGCGGCAGGTGCCGCAGCACGGCCAGCCGGGTGCCGGCCACCCGTACGGCCAGCGGCAGCAGCCCGCAGGCGTCCACGATCCGGGCGGCGGCGGCGCGGTCGGCGCCGATCCGGCCGGTGCCGACGATCCGGCCCAGCAGCTCGACGGCCTCGGCGGGCGCCAGCGGCGGGACGGTGACCCGGTGCACCGAGGCCAGGCCGGCGAGTTGGCTGCGGGAGGTGACCAGGACGGAACTCGGGCCGTGCCCGGGCAGCAGCTCGCGGACCACGGACTCGCCCGGGGCGTCGTCCAGGACCAGCAGCATCCGGCGCCCGGCGAGCGACGCGCGCCACAGGGCCGCGGCCTGGCCGGGATCGGTCGGCGCGGGACCGGTCGGCGCGGCGGCCGACCGGCCGGTGAGGGCGGCGAGTTCGGCCAGCACCTCGGGCAGCGGGCGCGGGGTGCCGTCGGCCCTGCGCAGCCGGACCAGCAGCCGGCCGTCCGGGAAGCGGTCGGCGAGCAGATGGCCGGCGTGCACCGCGAGCGAGGTCTTGCCGCTGCCGGCCGGCCCGGAGAGCACCGCGACCCGGCCGCCGCCCTCGCCCAACTCGTCGACCAGAGCGCGCAGTTCGGTGGTCCGCCCGGTGAAGTCGGCGGTGTCGGCGGGCAGCAGGACGCCGTGCGGGGCGGTGCCGCGCTCCGGGCGGGCGGCGGCGGGCCCGGTCCGGCCGCGGGCTAGCAGCTCCCGGTAGCGGGCGGTCAGCGCGGGGCTCGGCTCCAGGCCCAACTCGCGGGCCAGCAGCTGGCGGTGGCTGTCGTAGACGGCGAGCGCCTCGGCCTGCCGGCCGCACAGGTGCAGCGCGTTCATCCGGGCCGCCTGGAGACGCTCGCGCAGCGGGTGGCGCTCGGCGAAATCGGCCAGCTCCTCGGCCACGGCGGTGGCGTTGCCGAGCTCCAACTCCGTTTCCGCCCAGTCCTCGTGGACACCCAGGCAGCGCGCCTCCAGCCGCTGCGCCTCGGCCTCGACGGCGGGCGAGGAGCGCAGGTCGGCGAGCGGCGGGCCCTGCCACAGGTCGAGGGCCTGGCGCAGCAGCCGGGCGGCCGGGGCGAGCGCACCGCCGTCGGCGGCTGCCCGGCCGGCCCGGGCCAGGGCGCGGAACTGCAGGAGGTCGAGCTCGGATTCGGCGACCCGCAGCAGGTAGCCGCCGGCCGAGTGGACCAGCCGGTCGGGTCCGTCCTCCCGGCCGAGCAGGGTGCGCAGGGTGCAGATGTACACCTGGAGGTTCTTGCGGGCGGTGCGCGGCGGCTCCTCGGGCCAGACCGCGTCGGTGAGCAGGTCGACCGGGACGGCGGTGTTGGCCCGGCTGAGCAGGACGGCCAGCACCAGCCGCTGCTTCAACGGCCCCAGGGCGAGCGGGCGGGCGCCGGCCTCGCCGGTGAGCGGGCCGAGGACGGAGAAACGCAGCCGGGCGGGGGCGGCGGGCTGGGCCAGGGGCATCGGCGTACCTCCGGGGGCGAGAGCGGGGCGGGGCGAGGGCGGGCGGGCGGCGGCGCGATCGCGGTTTCGGGAGCGGTTTCGGGAGCGGTTCGAGGTCGGTTCGGTGGCGGCTGTCGGGCGCTTGTCGGGCGGTTTGCGGGCGGTTCCCGGGTGGTTCGACGGCGGTCGTCGGTCCGCGCAGGCTACTGGACCGTCGACCGGCCCTGAAGGGCACGGAATCGGGCGGGTTCGCACACGCCGCCCGCACGACCCGGGCCGCGGGGGGTGGGATCGGCGGGTGCTTTCGCACCCGTGTGCGGGCGGGGTTCCGGCAGGTCGGGCGGGGTGCGCCGCCGCCGGGGAGGCGGGTGGAGGAGCGCCGCACGGGCGCTGCTCGGCCAGGTGTTCGGGCCGCGCGGGTGCGCGGTGTTCCGGCGGTTCTCGACCGGGGCTCAGGAACCGGGCGAGCGCGGCCCGAGCGGACGGGGAGGGTGGCCAGGAGGTCCCGGTCGGGGCCCGGGAACTCGGGCCCAGCGGCCCCGGACCGGCGGGCCCAAGGGCCCTGGGGCGGGGAGCGGCGCTGTTCCGATCATGGATCGCCATCCATTCGCACCACGTTCCCGAGGAGATGGGTCCTTGACCGCCACCCAGGCCCAGGGCGACCCCACCGACCCCGCCCGACCGCCGACGGTCGCACCGCCGGCGGCCGTGCCGCCGCCGGCCGTACCGCCAACCGCCCCGCCGGCCACGGCGGTTCGGCCCGGGCGGCCCGGTTCGGCCCTGGTCCGGCTGCTGACCACCACCGACCACAAGACGATCGGCACCCTGTACCTGGTGTCCTCGTTCGCGTTCTTCCTGCTCGGCGGCGTCATCGCGCTGGTGATGCGCGCCGAGCTCGCCCGGCCGGGCACCCAGCTCCTCTCCAACGAGCAGTTCAACCAGGCCTTCACGATGCACGGCTCGATCATGCTGCTGCTGTTCGCGATGCCGCTGTTCACCGGCTTCGCGAACTGGATCATGCCGTTGCAGATCGGTGCGCCGGACGTCGCCTTCCCGCGCCTGAACATGCTGGCGTTCTGGCTGTTCCTGTTCGGCTCGCTGATCGCCGCCGCCGGCTTCGCGACCCCGCAGGGCGCCGCCGACTTCGGCTGGTTCCTCTACGCCCCGCTGTCCGACGCGATCCACTCGCCCGGTGTCGGCGCCGACATGTGGATCATGGGCGTGACGCTCTCCGGCTTCGGCAGCATCCTCGGCGCCGTCAACTTCATCACCACCATCATCTGCATGCGCGCGCCGGGCCTGACCATGTTCCGGATGTCCATCTTCTGCTGGAACGTGCTGCTCACGTCGGTGCTGGTGCTGCTGGTCTTCCCGGTGCTGGCCGCCGCGCTGCTGGCGCTGGAGTGCGACCGCAAGTTCGGCTCGCACGTCTTCGACCCGGCCAACGGCGGGGCGATGCTGTGGCAGCACCTGTTCTGGTTCTTCGGGCACCCCGAGGTGTACATCCTGGCGCTGCCGTTCTTCGGGATCGTCTCCGAGGTCATCCCGGTGTTCAGCCGCAAGCCGATGTTCGGCTACGCGGGCCTGATCGCCGCGACGGTGGCCATCGCCGGCCTGTCGGTGACGGTGTGGGCGCACCACATGTACGTCACGGGGCAGGTACTGCTGCCCTTCTTCTCCTTCATGACCTTCCTGATCGCGGTGCCGACGGGCGTGAAGTTCTTCAACTGGGTCGGCACCATGTGGAAGGGCTCGCTGAGCTTCGAGACTCCGATGCTCTGGACGGTCGGCTTCCTGGTCACCTTCCTGTTCGGCGGTCTGACCGGCGTGCTGCTCGCGGCCCCGCCGATCGACTTCCACGTCTCGGACTCGTACTTCGTCGTCGCCCACTTCCACTACACGCTGTTCGGCACCGTGGTGTACGCGATGTTCGCCGGATTCCACTTCTGGTGGCCGAAGATGACCGGCCGGAAGCTCGACGAACGGCTCGGCCGGATCACCTTCTGGACGCTCACCGTCGGCTTCCACACGACCTTCCTGGTGCAGCACTGGCTCGGCGCCGAGGGCATGCCCCGCCGCTACGCCGACTACCTGGCGTCGGACGGCTTCACCACCCTCAACACCGTCTCCACCATCGGCTCGTTCCTGCTGGGCCTGTCGATCCTGCCGTTCCTCTACAACGTCTGGAAGACCGCCAAGTACGGCGAGAAGGTCACCGAGGACGACCCCTGGGGCTGGGGGCGCTCGCTGGAGTGGGCCACCTCCTGCCCGCCGCCGCGGCACAACTTCGTCAAGCTGCCGCGGATCCGCTCCGAATCCCCGGCCTTCGACCTGCACCACCCGGACATCGCGGCCCGGGACGCGCTGGAGAACACCGGCAAGCCCGCCGCGCACCTGGCCGACGTCGAGCCGGCGAAGTACGACCGGCCGCTGAGCCGGGCGGACCGGGCGCGGGTGGCCGCCGGTCCGACGCGGCCCGAGTCTCCCGTCGGCGCTCCCGAGTCCTCGGCCGGCGCCCCTCCCTCCGGCGGCTGAGGCCGCCCCCGCACGCAAGTCCCCGCCCGCGTCCCCGCCCCCGGGCGGGCGGGGACGGCCCCGCACACCCCGTCCCTCGCCCCTTCCCCCGCCCCCGCACCTCGCCCGCTCCCCTCGCCCCTTCGTCGACCAGGAAGGCCGGGTCCGTGAACCACACCGTGCTCGCCATCGGCACCGCCGCCCTCACCGCCGGTGGCTGCGTCTGGTACCTGCCCGCCATCGCCGACCTCCAGGCCGGCGCCGACCGCCCCCGCTCCACCCGGACCGCCGCGGCGGCCTGCGTGCTGTGGTGGGCGGCGCTCGCGCTGGCCGGCGGACTGCTGCTCGTCGTCCCCGACTGGCGACCCGCCGCCCAGCTCGCGCTGGCCGGACTGGTCGGCGGCGGCGCGCTGCGGGCACGGGCGCTGCGGGAGCGCCGGAGGGAGGTGCGGGAGACGGCGGCGCGCTGGGCCGCGCTGGACGCCGGCCCCGCCCCGCGCAGCGCCCGGCCGCTCGCCGTCGCCCTCGCGGGCTGGCTGGTGGTCGGCGCCGCCGTCGCCTCGCTCGGCGCGGCCGCCGTCCTGCTGTCCGGCGCAGGCGGGATCGGCCCGCGGGTGGTGCCGGCCGCGGTGAGCGGGGCGGCGCTCGCCCTGGCGTTCCTGCTGATGGGGCTGGGGAACCTCCGGCGGCAGGGCCGCCGCTGAACCCGGCCGTCCGGGGCCGTACGGGGCCGTACGGCGAGGGTCCCGGCGGAATGGGGCCGTTCGACCCTGGGGCGCGGCCGCCCGGTGGGCGATGATGCGCTGGGCCCCGCCGGGAGTGCGCGGGGGTGACGAAGGTGGAACCGCGAGATGGCGACCAAGACGGAGGGTGCCGGGGCCCCGGCACCGGTCCGGGTGTTCCTGCTGGACGACCACGAGGTGGTGCGCCGCGGCGTGCACGACCTGCTGGACGGCGAGCCGGACCTGGAGGTGGTCGGCGAGGCGGCGACCGCCGAGCAGGCACTGGTCCGGGTACCGGCGCTGCGGCCCGACGTCGCCGTGCTGGACGTCCGCCTCGGCGACGGTGACGGCGTCTCGGTCTGCCGGGAACTGCGCTCGCGGATGCCCGGCCTGGCCTGTCTGATGCTCACCTCCTTCGACGACGAGGAGGCGCTGCTGGACGCCGTCATGGCGGGCGCCGCCGGGTACGTGCTCAAGCAGATCAGCGGCACCGACCTGGTCGCCGCCGTCCGCACCGTCGCCTCCGGCCGCTCGATGCTCGACCCCGGCGCGGCCACCCGCCTGCTCAACCGGCTGCGCAGCGACGCCGAACCCGCCCAGCCGGTCACCGCCGGCCCCGGGCTGACCGTGCGCGAGCAGGAGGTGCTCGCCCTGATCGGCGAGGGCCTGACCAACCGGCAGATCGGCGAGCGCCTCTACCTCGCCGAGAAGACCGTCAAGAACCACGTCTCCCGGCTGCTCGCCAAGCTCGGCGTGGAGCGGCGGGTGCAGGCGGCCCTGATCGCCAGCGAGCTGCGCCAGGCGTCCGCGGCTCCGTCCTCCCCGCTGCGCGGCGGCCGGGGCTGAGGGCCCGGGTACCTGCGGGGCGGTGCGTCAGCCGGGGGAGAGCAGCCAGGACCAGCGGCGCCGCTCCGTGACGAGGGTCGCGGCGGCCAGGGCGGTGACGGGTACGGCCGCCCAGGCGGGCCAGCCGAGCCAGGAGGAGGCCACGGCGGCGGCGAGTCGGAGCAGCACCAGGACGATCGTGGCCCACCCGGGCACGGCGACGATCACCCGGGTCTTGTCGCCCGGCGTGGCGAAGACGGTCGGGAGGCCGATCAGGACCAGCAGCGACAGCGCGGCGAGCAGCCAGGAGTGCCCGGCTAGGGCCCAGGGGTGGCCACCCAGGCGGCCAGTTCGGTCGCGAACCGCAGGGCGGAGCCGATGCGGTCGTCAGGTCGGCCTGAAGTCGCCCCTGCAGCGGGCGCGTTGATCACCCGCGGAGGATCTCACGGCGCGCGCCCGGCCGGCAGGCCCCGCGGCAGCGGACCGTCCCCTACGCTGGCCCGGACATCGCCGACGGAGGGACCGCGCCGCCATGTTCGACCCCGTGACCGCCGCCCTGTACGAGCGGGACGAGACCAGCCGGTCGCTGGGCATCGTGCTGGAGGAGGTGTCGGCGGGGCGCGCGGTGATGCGGATGACGCTGGCCGCGACGATGGTCAACGGGCACGGCACGGCGCACGGCGGCTTCCTCTTCCTGCTGGCGGACGCCGCGTTCTCGTACGCCTGCAACAGCCACGGCCCGGTGACGGTCGCCCAGGCCGCGCAGGTGGCCTTCCTGGCGCCGGCGGCCGTCGGGGACGAGCTGGTCGCCGAGGCGGTGGAGCGCTCGCGGTCCGGGCGCAGCGGGATCTACGACGTGACGGTGCGCCGGGTGGCGGACGGCACGGTGATCGCCGAGTTCCGCGGGCAGAGCGTGACCATCGGTGGCCGGCCGCGCGGCGACTGAGCGGCCGGCCCGCCCCGGTCAGTCCTTCGGGCGCTCGTCCAGGACCTGCTGGAGCTTGCCGGTGCGCGGGTTGGTGACCAGTTCCGAGCGCGGCACCCACTCCACGGTGAGGTGGCGGACGCTGCCCAGCGCGACCTCCGCGGGGTAGAGCGGGACGGCCCGGTACACGGCCTCGACCAGCCGGTCGGCGAGGTCGGCGGGCGGCGGCTGCCCGATGTGGCCGAGCCGCAGGATCAGGCCGTCCCGGCCGTCCAGGCGGCGCTGGACGAGCTGCATCCCGGCGATGTGCCGGTCCGGGTCGGCGGCCATGAGGACGCGACGGACGTCCTCGGTGGGCAGGGCGACGGTGCCGACCCGGGCGCCCTCGCCGGCGCGGCCGAGCAGGCGGAAGCGGCGGTGGTCGCCGTCCACCCACTCGGCGCGGTCGCCGGTCGGGTAGCGCAGGATCGGCATCAGGGTTCGGAACAGGTTGGTGACCACGACCCGGCCGGGCGTGCCCGGGGCGGTGATCGCCTCGCCGGTGACCTCGTCGAGCAGTTCCACCACCGTGCGGCCGGCGAAGGCCTCGTGGACCCGGACGTCGTCCCCGGGGACGGGTGCGCCCACCAGTCCGGCGTCGTTGGAGGCGTAGCCGACCGAGGCGACGGCCGCCTTCGGGAAGGCCCGGGAGAGCAGCGGGCGCAGGTCGGCGAAGAGCAGGTCCCCGCCGAACAGCAGCAGTTCGACGCCCTCGGCGCTCTCCCCGCGCGCGACCAGGCACTCGGCGACGGCGCTGAGCTTCATCGGCTCACCGGCCAGGACGTGCACGCCGAAGCCCGCGATCAGATCGGCGACGTACGGGTCGGGGGCGGCGCCGCCGACGCCGAGCCGGACGTTGTCCACCGGCGCGTGGTGCAGGGCGTTCTCGATGTAGAGGAAGCCGCCGTAGAGTTCGCCGGCGGTGAAGAGGTTGGCCACCCGGTGCCCGGGCCGCAGGCCGGCCCGGACGAGTCCGGCGCCGAAGGCGGTCACCGAGTCGGCGTGCTCGGTGCGGGTCCACGGCGAGAACTTGGGGACGCCGGTGGTGCCGCCGGTCTTGTAGACGCCGGCGTCGGTGAGCGGGCCGGTCAGCACCCGGTTGTCCGGCCAGGTGTTGGCGGCCCAGAACGCGGCCTGGTCGATCACCGGGAGCAGGTCGAGCCGGTCGACGGCCGGGGGCAGGTCGCGGTAGAGCTCGGCGTAGAACGGCGAGTTGGCGCGGGCGAACCGGATCAGCTCGGCGAGGGGCTTCGCGGGCATGGGGGCTCCGTGGGGTCAGGAGAGGGGATGACCGGTGGCCGGCTGTCCGAGCCAGGTCCGGGCGAGGTTCTGGACGGCGGAGCCGTCGGGGTCGGCGAGTTTGGCGGCCAGGTGGTCGGCGGCCCAGGCGTTGGTGGGCACCCGGAACGGCGGCCGCGGCGCGCGCAGGGTCCGGACCACGACCTCGGCGACCTCCCCGGCCGGCTGCCCGGCCGACTCCCAGCCCTGGCCGCCGACCCAGTCGAGGTAGCCGGCGAAGGTCGGCGCGTACGGGCCGGAGGCGGCCTGGATGGTGGTGCGGTCGATGTCGGGGAAGACGCCGAACGCGGTGTCCGGGACGAAGCCCGGCACCACCACCGAGACCCGGACGCCGTGCGCCGCGGCGACCGGGGCGAGCGCCTCCATGAACCCCTCGACGGCGAACTTGGCCGCGCAGTACGCCTCGTTGAACGGCTGGCCGACCACCCCGTGCACACTGCCGACGGTGACCAGCCGGCCGCCCGCGGCGCGCAGCAGCGGCAGCGCGGCCCGGCTGACGGCGGCGACGCCGAAGAAGTTGACCTCCAGGTTGGCGCGCAGCGCCGCGTCGGTGGACATCTCCAGGGTCGGGTCGCAGTTGGAGACGCCCGCGTTGTTGACGAGGGCGTCCAGCCGCCCGTACGTCCGCTGCACGGCCTCCAGGCAGGCGGTGACCGAGCCGTGGTCGGTGACGTCCAGCCGGCGGACGTCCACGGCGACGCCGGCGGCCCCGGCGGCGGCGCGCAGGGCTCCGGCGCGGGCGGGCTCGCGCATCGTGGCGACGGTGGTGTAGCCGGCCCGGGCCGCGGCGACGGCGGTGGCCAGGCCGATGCCGGAGGAGGTGCCGGTGATCAGCAGGACGCGGCCGGTCGGGTCCGGAAGCGGATCGTCGGTCATGCGGTGCCCTCCGCGACCGGGGCGGGGGCGGCATCCGTGCGTTCGGCCGCGGCCCGGTCGCGCGCGGCGGCGTCCAGCAGCGGTTGGAGGCCGAGCGCGGGGAGGAAGGAGCAGGCGGCCAGCAGGGTGCCGCCGGCCATCACCACCCGGGCGGCGTCCAGGATCCCGAGGGGCCCGCCGAGCAGCGCGACGGCCAGCCCGCCGACCAGGGCGGCGAGCGGGATCACGCCCCAGGTGACGGTCCGGAAGGCGGCGTGCATCACGCCCTGGTCGCGCGCGGACATCCGGGACTGGCGGGTGGGCGCGCTGCACACGTTGATGCAGGACATGAAGAAGCCGTAGCAGCCCATGGTCACCGCGATCACCGGCCCGGAGGGCAGGGCGGGCGCGGCGAGCACGCCGAGGCCGACCAGGCAGTGCAGCAGCAGCGACCAGGCCATCGTCCGGCCGAGGCCGAACCGTCCGCTGAGCCGGGGCGCGACGACGGCCCCGGCCAGCGCGCCGAGCGCCGCGACGGACATGGCCGCGCCGAAGACGCCGACCCGCACGTCCAGGCCGCGGTAGGCGAGGACGGGCAGCACGGTGACGAAGACCGGCCCGCCGCAGTTGAGCGTGACGGCCGCCAGCACCACCCGGCGCAGCACCGGGTCGGCCCAGTTGAGCCGGAAGCCCCGGGCCAGCCGCTCCCGGATCGAGCCCTCCTCGACCGTCCGCTCGCCCCAGGGGCGCATGGCGCGGAAGCAGGCCGCCGAGACCAGGTAGCTGGCCGCGTCGACCAGCAGCGCGGCCACGCCCAGCGCGCTGTAGAGGGCGGCGGCGACGGAGGGGCCGGCGACCTCGGAGACCGAGCCGCTGCCCTCCAGCCGGGCGTAGGCGCGGACCATGCCGTCCTCGGGCACCACGGCGGGGACGGCGACCAGGTAGCCGACGTTGAAGAAGATCGTCGCTCCGCTGACGACGGCCACGCAGCCGAACAGCAGCGGGGTGGAGAGGGCGTCCAGCGCGTACGCGAGCGGGACCGCCGCGACCGCGACCAGCCGGATCAGGTCGCAGACGAGCATCGTGCGGCGCTTGTCCCACCGGTCGACCAGCACCCCGGCGATCGGCCCGAGCAGCGGGATGCCGAGGTACTGGGCCATCGCCACCACGCCGACCTGGAGCGCGGAGGCGTGCAGCACGAAGATCATCAGGGTCGGGACGACGAAGACGGTGACCTTGTCGCCGGCCAGGCTGACGGTCTGTCCGGCCCAGAAGAGGGAGAAGCTCCGGCCGAGCGGGGTGCCCCCGGTCCCCGACGGCTCGGCGGCCGCCGTCATGACTCCTCCCGGACGACCAGCGCCGCCGTCTTGCCGGTGCGGCCGTTGCCGACCAGCTCCTCCACCGGGCGCACCCGGAAGGACTCCGGGTCGTGCTGGAAGGCGGTGCCGAGGGTGATGGTGGCCGTCAGCAGCTCCGTGCGCACCCGCTCGGCGTCCGGGGTCGCGTCCGGTCCGGCGGGGAGCAGCAGGACCTCCAGGGCGCTCGCCCGGCCGCCCTGTTCGGTGAGCACCACCTGCGCCCGGGCCACCCCCGGTTCGCGCTCCGCCCGGGCGATCAGCTCGTCCACGTCCAGCCCGAGGCCGCGCACCTGGACGACGCTGTCGCGCCGGCCCAGGACGCGCATCGCCGGCTCCGGGCGGCCGCACGGGCAGGCGGTCAACTCGCCCGCGTCGCCGGTGCGGTAGCGCAGCACCGGGTTGAGCATCTCCGGGTCCAGGGTGGTGAAGTCCAGCAGGCCGTCGGGGTCGGTGTGCACCAGCTGGTGCGGCAGCGGGTGGAAGACCTCGGCCGGGCAGTCCGGGGTGTTGGTGCCGACCACCCAGGTCTCGGTGCTGCCGAACATCCCCCAGCGCCGCGCCCGCGGGGCGACGACGGCGAGGTCCTCGTCGAGCTGCGGCTGCCAGGCCTCGCCGAGCCACAACACCTTGCGCAGCGTGGGCAGTCGCACCCCGGCGGCCCGGGCGTGCGCGAACCAGAGCCGCAGCACGCTGGGGGTGCCGCCGATGGCCGTCACCCCGCGGGCGCCGAGGAAGGCCAGCCAGTCGCCGTACTCCTCCCTGGCCACCGAGCCGAGCGCGATGATCCGGCAGCCGGAGAGGTCGGCGAGCGCGGCGGCGAGGAAGTGCGCGCCCCACATCCGCCCGGCGCCCCAGGCGTTGACGAAGACGTCGGTGCGGTCGAGCGGCTGCCAGTGGGCGTGCACACCGGCCATGTAGAAGCCGGTGGGGGCGTAGCCGACCTTGGGGGCGCCGGTGCTGCCGCCGCTCTGGAACAGCCAGGTGGCCGACTGCCCGGCGGTCGGCTCCAGGTGGGCGAGGGCGGTGTTGAGGTCGTCCTTGGCCAGTGGCGGGAGTTCGGCGAGCCGGTCCAGGCTGGTCGCGTCGAGGTGCCCGGGGTAGCGGGCGGCCAGCCCGGGGACGCTCCGCAGCCGCTCCAGGGTGCGTCCGGCCACGTGCAGCCGGGGCGCGGCGGCCTCGGGGGAGAGGGAGAAGGCGGTCATCGGTCGTCCGTCCGGTGGTGGGGGGCGCGGGAGGGCGCGGCGGCGAGGTCGAGGGTGAGCGGGCGGGCGCCGTCGGCGAGCCACCTGGCGTGGCCGTCCCGGTAGGCGGCGAAGCGGGCGCGGGTGACGTCCCGTTGGAGGGTGCGGTGCGGGTCGGTGAAGTCCGGGGCGATCACGCCGTCCGGCTCCAGTTCGGAGAACCAGTACCGCTCGCCGTCGTACAGGAAGTCGACGCAGAAGAACGGGATCGGCAGCCGCTCGGCGAACCAGGCGGTGGCGGCGGCGAGTTCGGGCGGCACCGGGGGGAACTCCATGGCGCCGCCGCGGCTGGCGTTGGCGACCGGGGAGCCGGCTTCGGGGGTGCGCTTCATCACCGCGTACGGCCGGCCGTCTACCACGTACACCCGGTAGTCGATGGTGCCGTCTCCCAGGTACGGCTGGATCACCAGCGTGGTGTCGCCGCCCTGGGCGAGGCTGGCCAGCCCCCGGACGTCCTCGGGGCCGCGGGCCAGGTTGATCCCGCCGCCGCCGCACCAGCCGGCGGGCTTGACGATCGCCGGGTAGGTCATGCCGCCGAGCGCGACCTCGTAGACGTGCTTGCTGATGTCGCGGCCCGTCCCGATCCGGACGGTCGGGACGGTCGGCACCGGGGAGCCCGCCAGGAACAGCAGGGTGGCCAGCTTGTCGTTGCCGATCAGCGACACCTGGGGTGGGAACGGCAGGTAGAAGCCCGCCTGTTCGAGTACCGCGTAGAGCGCGTACTGGTTGAAGACGTCCATCGACTGGTACGGCAGCGAGTAGAGCGCGGTGATGAACAGGGTGTCCTCGGGGGTGACGGGCTCGTCGTCCACGTACACCCGCGGGCGGCCGGGGCCGGTGGCGTCCACGGTCACCGCGTCCGGGGCGTGCCGGCTCCAGCGCAGGCCGAGGTCGGCGGCGCTCTCGGCGTAGAGGTCCCAGAAGAAGCCGTGCCACATCTCGGCCATCCGGGAGGACTCCCGGTCGGGGAAGATCCAGCACATCCGGCGCAGTTCGCCGGGCGGGGCGGGGGTGCTCATCGGGCTCCTCGTGCGGTTCGGGGTGCTCGTACGGCTGCCGGTGCCGCGGGTGCTGCCGTGGTCCGGGGCGCGGCCGCGGACTCGGCCCACCAGCGGCGGCCGGCCTCCGGAAGGGTGTCCACCGGGTCGTAGAAGGGGTGGCGGCGGTCGAGGGCGCCCTGCGGGCCGCCGTCGGTCTCCAGGCTGGTGCGGTAGTTCTTGGTCCAGTACGAGACACCGCGCTCGCGGTCGTACTCCACCGCCTGGTGCACCCAGCGCTTGCCGACGTGCGGGACGTCGCAGACCAGGCGCGGGGTGGCGTACCCGGGCAGGTAGCCCATGATCGCCTCCTGCAGGTGCTGCGCCCGGTGCAGCGGGGTGCGCCAGTGCTCCGCGCCCGGGACGAGGTCGCAGAGGTAGAAGTAGTACGGCAGGATGTTCGCCTCGCCCTGGAGGGCGAAGCAGAGGTCCAGCAGCGCCTCCGGGGTGTCGTTGACGCCGCGCATCAGCACGCCCTGGTTGCGCACGTCCCGGACGCCCGCGTCCAGCAGGGCCCGGGCCGCCTCGGCGACCAGCGGGGTGACCGAGCGGACGTGGTTGGCGTGGGTGTGCACCGCCAGGTTGACGGCGCGGCGGGCGGCGGTCCCGGCGACCTTCGCCACGCCCGCCAGGACCTCCGGTTGCAGCCAGTGCTGCGGCAGGCCGACCACGGCCTTGCTGGCGAGCCGGATGTCGCGCACCGTGCCGAGGTCCAACAGCCGCAGCAGGAAGGACTCCAGGCGCGGCCAGGGCACGTTGGCGAGGTCGCCGCCGGAGACCACGACGTCGCGCACCGAGGGGGTGCGCTTGAGGTAGTCCAGCATCTGCTCCTGCCGGTCGGCCGGGCGCAGCAGCAGCCGGGTCTTGGCCACCTGCGGGGTGGAGGTGCCGACCAGGTCCATCCGGGTGCACTGGCCGCAGTACTGCGGGCAGGTGGCGGTGAGCTCGGCCAGCACCTTGGTGGGGTAGCGGTGGGTGAGGCCCTCGACCGCCCACATGTCCGCCTCGTGCAGCGAGTCCCGTTCGGCCAGCGGGTGGCTGGGCCAGCGGGGGTGGCGGTCGGCGCGCACCGGCAGCATGTAGCGGCGCACCGGGTCGGCCAGGAACGCCTCGGTGAAGGCCTCCGGGCGGCCCGGCGCGCCGGGTGCCATGGTGTTCAGCACCTGCGGCGGCAGCAGCATCGGCATGGTGGCGAACTCGGCCTGGTCGGCGGCGAGTTCCTCGTAGAAGCGGTCGGTGAGCAGGTCACCGGCGACCGCCCGCAGCTGGCGGGCGGTCTTGACGGAGTGGGCGCGCTGCCACTGGGCGTCGCGCCACTGCGCCGCGGTGACCTGCCGCCAGCCGGGCAGCCGGCGCCAGTCGGGTTCGACCAGCGCCGTCCGCGCGTACTGGTACGGCTGGCGGATCACGGGGTGGTCCATCGTGCTCGACCGCGCCCTACCGGCCGGTGAGGAGGGTGGCGTAGCGGGTGCGCAGCTCGCGCTTGAGCACCTTGCCGGTCGGGCCGAGCGGGAAGTCCTCCGGGGTCCGGGCGATCCGGACGGCGGCGAGGGCGGCCAGGCCGGCCCCGGCCAGCGCCTTGTTGGCGGCGGCTTGCACCTCGTCGGCCCCCGCCTCGGCCGCCTCCGCCTGCAACTGCACCACGGCGATCGGCTGTTGGCCCCGGCCGGAGCCGGCGGGGACGCCGACCACCGAGCAGTCGCGGACCAGCTCCGCGCAGTCGGCCAGCAGCACCTCCTCGATCGGCAGGCTGTAGACCGGGCCGTCGACGGTGTCGATGACGTCCACCGTGCGGTCGAGGTGGTGGAAGCGGCCGTCGGCGTCCCGGCGGGCGACGTCGCCGGTGAGCCAGTAGCCGGCCAGCTCGAAGCTCGCGGTCAGCCGTTCGTCGTTCCAGTAGCCGGGCGTCAGGGAGGGCGCGTCGACGGCGAGCAACCCGACGGTTCCGTCCGGGAGTTCGGTGCCGTCGTGGTCCAGCACGGCGGCCTTGCGGACCACCTCCAGCGGCTTGCCCACGCAGCGGTCGTCCCGGGCGCTCTCCGGCGTGGTGACCTGGCCGAACAGTGCCATGCCCATCTCCGAGGAGCCCAGCCCGTCGATGAACTGCGAACCGGGCAGGGCGGGTTGCCCGGCCTTCTGCTGGGGCAGCAGCCAGGGGCGGATCAGCCCGGCGGGCCGCTCCCCGAGGGTGACCAGCCGGCGGATGTGCCCGTGGTGGGCGCTGTCACCGGTGTTGAACCAGGAGTGCACCCGGGCCGCGCCGCGCACCGGTAGCTCGCCGGTGGCCAACTCGACGAAGGTGCGAGGGAAGGAGGCGACCATGGTCGGCTGGAAGGCCTCCATCACCGGCTCCACCACGGCGCGCCGCCAGTCGGACATCACCACGGTCGGCAGGCCGAGCAGCACGGCGGTGAGGAAGTAGCTGAGGCCGCCGGCGTGGGTGTGCGGCATCAGCGACATCAGGCGGTCGTACGGCTCGGCGGGGAAGCGCACCATCCGGGGCTGCTTGCCGTCCCAGAACCGGCGGTGCGCCAGCATGGTGGACTTGGGGGTGCCGGTGGTGCCGGAGGAGTGGATCAGCGCCACCACGTCCTCGGCGGCGTGCCGGTACGGGTAGGCGGCGGGCAGCCGCGCGGCGGCGGCGTCGAAGGCCCGTACCTCCGCGGCCAGGGCGAGGAAGCGCGGGCGGCGCTGCGGGTCCTCGCGGTAGGCGGCGGCCAGCCGGGTGGTGTCGTCGGCGACCACGCCGACCACCCCGACGTGGTCCAGGTAGCGGACCATCACGTCGTGCCGCATCGCGTCGTTGACCAGCGCGGGGACGGCGCCGAGCGCGCTGAGCGCGAGGAAGTGCAGCAGCGGCTCCAGGCCTTCGCCGATCACGACGGCGACCGGCTCGCCCGGGCGCACCCCGTTGGCGTGGTACCACGCGGCGTAGCGGTCGCGCAGGGCGACCAGGTCGAGCAGGCTGTGGCCGCGCAGCGCGACCTCGCCGCGGTGGTCGGTGCGGTGGGTGAAGACGAACGGGACGGAGCGGTGGGGGTTGGCCGCGACCGCGTGGTCGAGGAAGTTGCCCGCCCCGAGGTCGGGTTCGGTCATCAGCCGCTCTCTGGCGGCGAGGGGCGTGAGGGAACTCTGGTCGCTCATGGCGGTCTCCGGACGTGGGGTGCCGTGCGCGGGCTCTCGTGCAGCCGGCGCCTGGGGGAAGGGGGGTGGGAGTGCGGGGGGAGAGGGGAGTTATCGGTCGAGGACCTCGGCGACCACCCGGTGACCGGAGCGGATCGCGCCCTCCATCAGCCCGAAGAAGGCGGTACTGGTCTCGGTGCCGGCCCAGTGCACCCGTCGGTGCGGCGTGGTGAGCGTCGGGCCCAGCCGCAGCCAGTCGCCGGGGCCCAGGAGCGCGGCGTAACAGCCTCGGCTGAACGGGTCGTTGAGCCAGTCCGTGACGTGGAAGCCGGTCGGCTCGGGCAGCATCGGGAACAGCCGGGCGGCCTGGGCGAAGGCCTCGGCGCGCTGCCGCCGCGGAGTGAGCGCGGCGAAGCGGTGCGCCTCGGCACCGGTGACGAACCCGGTCAGGACGCCGATCCCGCCCTCGGGGGAGTCGTCCACGGTGGAGAGCAGCGGCCCCCGGGCGTTGACGGACCAGCCGGAGAGGCCGTGCTCGCGCCAGAGCGGCGCCGGGTAGACCAGGTGGACCTTGACCGCGCAGCCCCGCGCGGTGCGCTCGCCGGCCCGGGGCGCGGGCAGGGCGGGCCGGTGCTCGATCGCGTCGGCGAGCAGCGGGGGCAGCGCCAGGACCGCGACGTCCGCCCGGTGGCTGCCCCGGTCGGTGTGCACGGTCACCCCGCGATCGTCCTGGTGGACGGCCCGGACCGGCTCACCCAGCCGTACCCGGCCGCCCAGCCGCTCGGCGAGCCGCTCGCACACCTGGTGGGCGCCGCCGTCGATCCGGTCCTGCTGGGCGCCGCCGGCGAAGGCGTTGAGGTAGCGCAGCCCGCCGCCGGAGCGCAGGTAGAAGGCGAGGTGCAGGACGGAGACGTCGGCCGGATCGGCGGCGCACATCTCGCCCAGGAAGAGCGGGAAGAAGCGCCTGGCGTCCGGGTGGGTGAGGTGCCGCTCGGCCCACTCGGCGGCGGTGGTGGTGTCGAGCCGCTCGGCGTCCGGGGTCAGCCAGGGGGCCTCCGGCCTTACGCCGGCGGTGAGTTCGGCCAGTCGGTCGAAGAGGTCGCCGAGGGCGACGGCGTTGAGCGGCGGGAACCGGCCGTCCCGGGTGGCGGCCTCGCCGTCGGCGGCGCCGGGGCCGGTGCTGGGGTCGGGGCCGGGCCCTGGGTCGGTGCCGGTGCCGGGGCTTTCGGTTTCGGGGTCGGCGCCCGTTTCGCCGTCGAGGGCGAAACGGCTGGCGCCGAGCATCGTGGTGGGGGTGGTCTTGAGGCCCAACTCGGCGGCCGTCGAGAGGAGTTCGGTGTGCCGGTCGCCGAGGTAGGCGGCGCCGGCGTCGACCCAGGCGCCGGGGGCGGCCTCGATGCCGTGGGTGCGTCCGCCGACCCGTTCCCGGGCCTCCAGGACGGTCACCTCGATCCCGCGGGCGGCCAGTCCGGTCGCGGCGGTGAGGCCGGCCAGGCCGGCGCCGACCACGACCGCGGTGCGGGTGGGGTGCCCGGGCCGGTGGCCCCCGGGTCTGTGCTCCTCGGGTCTGTGCTCCTCGCTCATGCGGCGGCCGTGATGCGTTGCGCGAGCCGGCCGGGGGTGGGCGCGAGCAGGAAGTCGTCGAAGGTCAGCTCGACGCCGTGGGTGCGGGCGACGGTGCTCAGCACCCGGGTGGCGACCAGCGAGTCCCCGCCGAGATCGAAGAAGTCGGAGTCGACGGTGACGTCATCGCGTTCCAGGACGCGCCGGAAGACGGCCACCAGCGCGTCCGGGGTGGCGGGGACGGCGGGGGCGGTGGGCCCGCCGCTCCGGTCGGTGTCGCCCCCGTCGGTGCCGCTCCCGGGAGTGCCGCTCAGGGGGGTGCTGCTCAGGTCAGTGCTGCTCAGGGGAGTGCTGCTCAGGTCAGTGCTCAAGGGAGGTCTCCTTCGACCCGTCGGGGGGAGCCGCGTAGCGCAGGTGGCAGCCGGCCCGGTCGATCTTTCCGCTCGGGGTGTGCACCAGCCGGGGCACCAGGGTGATCCGGCCCGGTACGAGGTGGCCGGGCACCCGGGCCCGCAGGTGGTGCAGCAGGTCGCGGTCCAACGCCCGGCCCGCGTCGTGCGGGCGCGCCACCACGTACGCGACCAGGGTGGTGCGGCCGGCCGTGGTGGTGCCGGTGACGGCGGCCGCGGTGACGTCGGGGTGCGCGGTGAGGTGCGCCTCGACCTCGGCCGGGTCGACCCGGATGCCGCGGACCTTCAACTCGCCGTCCAGGCGCCCCCGGTGGGTGAGAAGCCCGTCCGGATCGCGGCCCATCCGGTCGCCGGTGCGGAAGAACCGCTGGTCGTCCAGGGTGGTGAACCGCGCCGCGGTGGCCTCGGGCAGGCCGAGGTAGCCGAGCGCGACGCCCGGTCCGCCGATCAGCAACTCGCCCTGCTCGTCGAGGTGTTCGACGACGTGCGGCAGGGCGCGCCCGATCGGCGCGGGGGTGGTGCCGTTCCAGGCCCGCCCGGGTGCCAGCGGGCCGGCGAGGTCCACGGCGTGGGTGATCTGGGTGGTCTCGGTGCAGCCGTAGGTGTTCAGCAGTCGGATGCCCGCGGTCGGCAGCCGGGCCCAGTCGGCCAGCCGGGCCGGCCCGGCGGCCTCCCCGCCGATCACCACCAGGCGCAGGCAGGAGGGCAGTCGGTCGCCCGAGTCGACCAGGTGGTGGACCAGTTCGTGCCAGAAGGCGGTCGGCAGGTCCAGCACGGTGATCCGCTCGCGCTCGACCATCCGCAGGAACCGGGGGAAGGAGCCGCTGTGCGCGTCCCGGTCCAGGACGAGGGTCGCGGCCCGGGTGAGGGTCGGGAGGATCTCCTCGAAGCAGGTGTCCCAGTTGGGCGAGGCGAACTGGAGCACCCGGTCCTCGGGGGTGAGGCCGAACAGCTCGCCCAGCGCGTGGGCCGTGGCCGCGACGGCCCGGCGGGGCGTCACGACGGGTTTCGGCTGCCCGGTCGAACCCGACGTGAAGAGAATGTAGGCCGGATGTTCCGGGCCGGTCCCGGCGGGCTTCGCCGGGTGCCTTCCCGGGGGGTCCCCGGTGAATTCCGTTGGTTCCGGTAACTCCACTAATGCGGTGTCGAGTCGGAGGATGTCGCCGGATCGTCCGGACACCGCGGTACGGCACCGTGCGGCCGCCGCCATGGCGTGTCGGCGGGCCGTCGGGAATGCCGGATCGACGGGGCAATAGGTGCCCCCGGCGGTCAGCACGCCGAGGAGTGCGACCACCGTTTCCGGTGCGTGGAGGGCCGGCACGGCGACCGTGCCGGGATCCGGGCCCAGCCGGGTGGCCAGGGCGTTCGCCGACTCCAGGAGCCGGCCGTAACTCAGGGCGAGTCCGTTGTGGACGATCGCCGGACGACGGGGATTTCGACGTGCGATATCGCTGAACACGTCGAGCAGGTCGGGGGCGACCTGGAGGGAACCGTGACTATTTGACATGCCCGCCCCAAATGGCGCTGAGAAGTGCTCATCCGTGCTCGGCGAACGGCGACTCTACCTTCGAACATGCGTGGCGACAATGGATGTTGAGGCTGTTGTTCCACGAAGCCGTGACGGAACTGTGAACCGCCCTCAGGGGTTCGGTCGTTCGGATGAAGACGGTGCGCGGCCGGCGGTCTGACGACTCGTCGGATTCCGGTGCCCCCGCGCCGGGGCGGGGCGGAGGGCGGCCGGCTCGCCTCCGCCCGCCGTCGGCGCGGCCGCCGCCGTCCGGCGGCCGTCAGAGCCAGTTCCGTTCCCGGGCGGCGAGCGCGGCGCGGAAGCGGTTCGGTGTTCCCAGGCGGCGCAGGAGTGCGGCGACGTGCCCCCGGTAGGTCCGCAGGGACATGCCGAGTTCGCGCGCGCCCGCCTCGTCCTTGTCGACCCGCGCCATGGTGTGCAGGACGCGGACTTCGGTCTCGCTCGGCAGGTCGTCCGCGAGGTCGCAGGCCCGTGACCAGCGGGATTCGAAGAGGGCCAGCAGGTGTGACAGCAGTCCTGGCTGCCGGACGACCAGTGCGCCGCTCGTGATGTCCGTGGTGTCGGTCGCCACCAGGGCGGTGCGCCGGTCGAAGATCACGACGCGCTCCAAGGGGCCGGCGGTTCGCCGCACCCGGGCTCCCCGGTCCGACAGCTCCGCGGCGAAGCGTTCGACCTCCGGGGCGCGCAGTGCCCCGGCGTGCACGATGGTCCTCATCCGCAGGCCCCGCCGCAGGCACTTCAGGTCGGAGCTCCTGACCGCGTCGAGGGCTGCGGCGAGGATCGGCCCCGGGTGGGCGGTCAGCCGCTCCTCGCGGGCGAGGAAGGACAACTCCTCCACGCAGGCGACGACTTGATCCACGCCCTCGACATACCGCAGTTCGGTGACCGGGGCCTGCGCCCCCGTCCGCCGGTCGGCGGCCAGGCTGTCCACCAGGTGGCGCGACGAGGCGACCCGCCGGATCTCGCCCTGAAGCCCGCGGATCCGCGTCCGGGTCAACCGGTCGACCACGGACGCCGGATCCGCGCCGTGGTACGTCCGCTGGTCGTCCGTGGTCACCGCTCCGAGCTCCCGGAGCCTCTCGACCGCGGCTGCGGCGTCGTCCCGGTCGAGTCCGCACCCGAGGGCGATCCCGGTGAGTGCGATGCCCGGCGACCGCAGGGTCATCCGGTAGACCGCCTCCTCGGAGGCGCCCACCCCGAGGATCGCGAGCGTATTGCCTTCCACCGTGTCCATCCTGACTTCCTGCCGACGTCCGAGGAGGCGGGCGACCGGAGCCTGTCGGATCGGGCCACCCGCCGACGGAGATCGTCCAACGGGCACCGGAATCCCCCCAGGGGCCAAAGTCCGTGCCCGACGGGACTTGGTGCCCGGGACGGGCCGGGAGGATCCGTGGGGCGTCCGGGATCCGATCAGCGCGGACAACCGTCGAGTCCGGCACGGAAACGGCCTCTCGCGCCGCGCGATTGACGGTGCGTCGGCGATCGGCTCGGCGCGCGTACGGTCGGCTCGACCCGGCAGTGGCCCCATAGGGCCGACCTATGGGGCCATAGAACGACCGCGTCCCGGCGCACGTCGCCGGGACCGGTGGCCGGCCGTGCAGCAAGTTGCAGCCTGATCGCAGGAAGTACGCGACATTTCCGGCCGCGAACCGCTCGTGCCGCCGATAGCTTTTCTCGGGCCCGGCGTGCCGAATCCGAGGCGGTCGCCCCGCGACGGCCCGGAGTGCGGGCCGGATCGACCGGGTCCGAAGTTTTCTGTGCCGCAGGGGAGAAGAGAAGAAGTGACACGTGTGCAAACAGTCCGATCCGCCATCGCGATGCTCGCGGGCGGAATCCTGGTCGGCGGAACGCCGATGACGGCGGTCGCGGCGGAGGGCGGCGGCCACGACGGCCGGATCGTGATCACGGAGGGCTGGATCGTCGAGAGCGACTACATCGCCCATGTCCTGGAGCCCGAGGGCAAGGACGACGGGCTGCCCGGTGGCCTGATCAAGGTGGCGACCCGTGACGGCGGAACCCTCTTCGCGTACTGCCTGGACCTCCGCACCCCCGTGAAGGGCGGTGCCACCTACCGGGAGGACGACTGGTCCGAGGTGCCCACCCTGCAGGGCAACCCGGTCGCGGGGAAGATCAACTGGATCCTGCAGCACTCCTATCCGACGGTCTCCGAGACCGCGCTCGGCGAACTGACCGGTGGCAAGCTCACCAAGGGCGCGGCGGCCGGCGGGACCCAGGCCGCCATCTGGCGCCTCACCAACCACGTCAGGGCGGTCCCCTGGGACCCGGCCGCGGCCACGCTCGCCGACTACCTGGTGACGCACGCCGAGGAGGCCGAGGCGCCCGCCCGCCCACTGACCCTCGCACCCGACGCGGTGACCGGGACCAGCGGTTCGGTCCTCGGGCCGATCGGACTCACCACGACCGGCGACCAGGCCGAGGTCTCCCTCGACCCCGCGGCCGTCGCGGCCGGTGCCGCGCTGACCGACCGGGACGGCACCGTCCTGTCCGACGGCGGCGGCAAGCTGACCCGACCGGCGAAGAACGGCGAATCGTTGTTCCTGAAGACCCCGGCCGGCGCGCGACCGGGCAGCGCCACCGTGTCCGCGACGGCCTCCGTGCCCGTACGGGCGGGGCAGGCGCTCGTGAGCCCGGACAGTCAGGCGCTGGCCCTCGTGAGGGGCGACCGGATCCCCGTGACCGCGGCCGCGAAGGCGAGTTGGGTCACCGGTGCGTCGCCGTCGCCCACCGCGACCCCGAGCGATCGGCCGAGCCCGTCCCCGACCCACTCGGCGGCCCCGACCACCCAGCCGACGACACCGGCCCCGACCGCCACCGCCGACCCGACCACCCCGGGCCCCGCGGACACGCCGACGGCGGGCGGGACCACGAGTGCGGCCCCGGGCGTGACGGCGGCGCCGTCCTCCGGCGTGACGCCTCCGGGCGGTGCCGGTGGGTCGGCACTCGCCTCCACCGGTGCCGGCAGCGCCCTCGGTCCGCTCGCCGTCGCCGGTGCCGGGCTGATCGTGACCGGTGGCGCCCTGGCCCTGCTCCGTCGGCGGGACCGTCGCCGCACCGGGGCCTGACCGGGGGCCGGCCCCCGCGACCGGGGGCGGAGCGCGCGACACTCGCCGCGGTCGGGTCCGCGGTGCGGGCCGGTCCCCCTGGAGGCCCAGGGGGCCTCACGACCCGATCGGGGCCTCCCAGGCCAGCCGGGTGCCGCCGCCCTCGGCGGGGTCGACGGCGAAGGTCCCGCCGACCCGTTCGGCCCGCTCGGCGAGGTTGCGCAGCCCGCTGCGCCGTCCTCCGCCGGGCACGCCCACGCCGTCGTCGGTCACGGTCAGGGTCACCCGTCCGGCGAGGGCGCGCAGCGTCACCTCGACCCGGGAGGCACGGGCGTGCCGGGCGGCGTTGCTGAGCGCCTCGGCGAGGACGGCCACCACGTGCTCCGCCAGCTCCTGCGGCACATCGGTGTCCAGCAGGCCCTCCATGCTGAGCCGGGGCGCGAAGCCGAGCGGGCCCTGTGCCTCGGTGACCGCCCGGGTGGCCCGGGCGCGCAGGCCGCGGTCGGGTTCGCTGTGGGCGCGCAGGCCGAAGATGGTCGAGCGGATGATCTTGATGGTCTCGTCCAGGTCCGCCACCGCCCGGGCCACCCGGTCCGCGGCGGCCGGACTCTCGATCAGCCGGCCCGCGCTCTGCAGCGTCATCCCGGTCGCGAACAGCCGCTGGATCGCCAGGTCGTGCAGGTCCCGGGCGATCCGGTCGCGGTCCTCCAGGAGGTTCAACTGCTCGGCGTCGCGCCGCCGTTCGGCCAGCTCCAGGGCGAGTGCGGCCTGGTCGGCGAAGCCCAGCAGCGGACCGGTCTCCTCCGGTCCGAAGGCCGGCTGCCCCTGCGCCCGGGCCAGCAGCAGCACGCCCCGCCCGTACCCGGGCCCGGTGCCCAGCGGTACGGCCACCGCCGGGCCCAGCCCGTCGAAGCGGCCCGCCGGGCCGGCCGGGTAGCGGGCGTCACCGGCCAGGTCGTCGCTGGTGACCGGCGAACCGGAGGCGTACGCGGCACCGGACAACGTGCCGTCCACCGGCACCGTCACCCCCAGCCGGGCGGACGGCCTGCCGCCCAACGCGACCTCGACCGCCAGCTCCTCGGCCCGCTCCTCCGGCCCGGCCAACGCCACCGACACGTCCGCCAGCTCGGCGCCGGAGATCTCCCGGGCCCGCCGGGCGACCAGCTCGACCACCTCCAGGCGCGGCGCGCCCGACAGCAGGCTGCGGGTGATCTCGGTGCTCGCCCGCAGCCAGCGCTGGCGCAGCTGCGCCTCCTCGTACAGCCGGGCGTTGTCGATCGCCACCCCGGCCGCGACCGCCAGGGTGGCGATCACCGCCTCGTCGTCCTCGTCGAAGTCCAGCCCGCCGCGCTTGTCCGTCAGGTAGAGATTGCCGAACACCTCGCCGTGCACCCGCACCGGCACCCCCAGGAAGGTGTGCATCGGCGGGTGGTTCGGCGGGAACCCGGCCGAGGCCGGGTGGTCCGACAGCACCGGGCAGCGCAGCGGCCGCGGCTCGCGGATCAGCTCGCCGAGGATGCCCCGGCCGGCCGGGGGCGGGCCGATCGCCGCCATCTCCTCGTCGGTCAGCCCCACCGTCAGGAACTGCGACAGGGAGTGCCCGTCCGGCCCGATCACCCCCAGCGCGCCGTAACGGGCGTCCACCAGGTCCACGGCGGCCTCGACGATCCGGTGCAGCGCCTGCGCCAGGTCCAGCTCGCGGCCGACCGCGAGCACCGCCTCCAGCAGGCTGTGCACCCGGTTCTGCGTCCCGCGCGCCGCGTCGATCCGCCACTGGAGCTCCTCCAGCAGTTCGTCCAGGCGCAGCCGGGGCATCCGCGCGCCGCCACCCGCCGCGCCGCCGTCCGCTCCGCCCACCGCTGTCCTCCTCGTCGTCCTGCCCCTGACCGGCCGTCAGCCGACCCGCGACCGCGACCGCGCCGGTCTCGGCCGGGTGCCGTCCGACCAGCGGGATCGTCCGGTTCACGGTAGTGGCAGGGTGTCGGCGGCCGGTACGGCGGGGTCACCCGTAGGCTCCGCCCGGCGGGCCTTTCGTCCCGCGGCCGAGGGTCCTGCGGCCCCTGTCGCCGGGCCGGGGGCGACTGCCAGGGTGGGGAGGAGCGGACGGGGCGTCAGCGCACCGGCCGGACGCCGAACCGCCGGACGTCGAAGCGCCTGGCGCCGAAGCGCCCGGTGACGAACCGCCTGACGCCGAACCGATGAGTGCCGACACCGTGGAGGAACGCCCATGACCGAGCGAAGCGAGCCGACGTCGACCGTGCTGGCCGGGGTGGACGGCTCGCCCCAGAGCACCGCCGCCGCCCACTGGGCCGCCGACGAGGCGGTGCGGCGGGGCGCGTCGCTGCGCCTGGTGCACGCGTGGCCGTGGCTGACCGACGGCGTGGACTCGTTCGCCGATCCCGAGCACCTGCCCGAGGCCGTCCAGCGGGCCCTGGCCGAGGTGGCGGCCGACGTCCGGGGCCGCCACCCGGAGCTGGCCGTACGGACCGACGCGGTGTTGGACGCGCCGATCGACGGCCTGGTGGCCGCCGCCGCGGACGCCGAGCTGCTGGTGCTCGGCTCGCGCGGCCGAGGCGGCTTCGCGGGCCTCCTGCTCGGCTCGGTCAGCATGGCGGTGGCCGGGCGCAGCGGGGTGCCGGTGGTCGTGGTGCGGGAGGACGCGGGCGGTGCCGACGGCGCGGCCGAGGTGGTGGTCGGCGTCGACGCGCACGGGCCGGAGCAGGAGCAGGAGGTGCTGGCCTTCGCCTTCCGGGAGGCCGCCCTGCGCGGGGCCCGGGTCCGGGCGGTGCACGGCTGGGACCTGCCGCCGCTGTTCGGCTACGCGGGCGGGGCCGTCCCGGCGGGCGAGGTCGCCCAGTTGGAGGCGCTGGAGACGAAGCTGCTCTCGCTCGCGCTGGCCGGGCCGCGCGAGCGGCACCCGGACGTCCCGGTGGTCGAGGACGTCCGGCTGGGCGCGGCCCGCGGCCTGGTCGAGGCCTCCGCCGGGGCCGCCCTGGTCGTGGTCGGCCGCCGCCACCGCGAGTTCGGCCCCCGCCTCGGCCGGGTCGCCCACGCGGTGCTGCACCACGCCGAGGCCCCGGTCGCGGTCGTCCCGCACGGGTGAGGCGCAGGGGTTGGGTGAGGCCGGGCCGACGGACCGACGGCCCGGCGGTCGCCGGGCGTTCGGCCCTGCCGTTCTGCCGTCCGCCTGCCGCTTCCGCCTGCCCGCTGCGTGACCCGGCGAGGGGTCGGGTCACGTCGTCCCGAGGGAGTGGGCCACACTGCCGGAGGCCGGCCCGGAGCGGGTCAGCGCGGCCGGTCGGCCGGTGCCAACACCTGGGCGGTGAGGCGGAGTCCGGGGCTGTGACGGAAGGTGAGGGTGAACTCCACCCGCTGGCCGGCCCGTAGCGGTGGCGGGTCGGCGATCATCAGGTCCGCGTCCTCCGGGGACATCGCCAGCTCGCCGCCGCCCGGGACGGGCACGGACGGGACGGGCTCCCAGCGGCCCGCCGCACCCTGGTGGAGGTGCCGCTTCAGGGTGATCCTGCCGCCGAACTCCCAGCTGGCGCCGGTCAGTTCGTCCGGGACGTCGCCCGGGTTGCGGACCGTGAAGAAGGCCGCCGTGGCGGTGGCCGCGCCCGCCGTGGGCAGCAGGACCCAACCCGGCTCCGCGGTCACCGGTCGGGTCCGGCCGGCCCCGCCGACCGCCGTCCACCCGGTGAGCAGGACCAGCGCCAGCGCCGCCGCGCCGACCGGCGGTCCGACCACTCCCAGTCGCGTCAGGGCGCTCATCGCCGGCCTCCCGTCCGCCCGCCGACGCCGGCCGCACGCGCCGAGCGGCCGCGCCCCGGCTCCCAGGTGCGCAGCCGCAGGCTGTTGCCCACCACGAGCAGCGAGCTGAGCGACATCGCGACCGCCGCCAGCATCGGGTTGAGCAGTCCGACCGCCGCCAGCGGGATCAGCACCAGGTTGTAGCCGAAGGCCCACAGCAGGTTGGCCCGGATCGTGGCGAGGGTCTGCCGCGCCAGCCGTACGGCGTCGACCACGGCCTCGATGTCGCCGCGCACCAGGGTCAGCCCGGCCGCGCCGATCGCCGCGTCGCTGCCGGAGGCCAGCGCCACCCCGAGGTCGGCCGAGGCCAGCGCGACCGCGTCGTTGACGCCGTCGCCGACGACCGCCACCGTCCGTCCGGCGGACCGCAGTTCGGCCACCACCTCGGCCTTGCGCTCGGGCGAGGCCGAGGCGTGCACCCGCTCGATGCCGAGCTCGGCCGCCACGGCCCTGGCGGCGCCGGGCCCGTCCCCGGTCAGCAGGACGGTCTCCAGGCCCATCCCGCGCAACCGGCGCAGGGCCCGCCAGCTGCCCGAGCGCAGGGTGTCGCCGACCGCCAGCACGGCCGCCGGCCGCCCGTCCAGCTCGACCAGGACGGCCGTGCGGCCCGTGTCCCCGGCCGCCGTCACCGCCGCGGCGAGCGCCGGGGGCAGCGCGGCACCGTCCGGGCGGAGCACCCGGACCGTCCGGCCCTCGACCCGCCCGGACACCCCGAGCCCGGTGGTGGCCGCGAAGCCGTGCACGGACGGCAGCGTGCCGCAGCGCTCCCGGGCGGCAGCCGCGACGGCCCGGCCGATCGGGTGCTCGGAGCGGTGCTCGACCGCGCCGGCCAGGCGCAGCACCTCCTCCTCCGTGCACTCCCCGCCGAGATCCCCGGCCGTGGCGGGATCCCCGCCGAGATCCCCGGTGGCATCCCCGGCCGTGGTCACCGCCGTCAGCTCCATCCGGCCGGTGGTGAGCGTCCCGGTCTTGTCCATCACCACGGTGTCCACCCGGCGCAGGCTCTCCAGCACCTCCGGCCCGCGCACCAGCACGCCCAGCTCCGCGCCCCGCCCGGTCGCCGCCAGCAGGGCGGTCGGCGTGGCCAGCCCGAGCGCGCACGGACAGGCCACCACCAGCACCGCGACGCCCGCCGTCACCGCCGCCTGCGGGGCCGCGCCGGCGCCCAGCCAGAAGCCCAGTACGGCGGCGGCGACCGTCAGCACGCAGGGCACGAACACCCCGGCGACCGCGTCCGCCAGCCGCTGCGCCCGGGCCTTGCCGGCCTGGGCGTCCGCCACCAGGGCGGTGATCCGGGCCAGTTGGGTGTCCGCGCCGACGGCCGTGGCCCGGACCACCAGCGCGCCGCCGACGTTCACCGTCGCGCCGGCCACCCGGTCCCCGGGGCCGACCTCGACCGGCACGCTCTCGCCGGTCAGCAGACTCAGGTCGAGCGCCGAACCGCCCTCCACCACCACCCCGTCGGTGGCCACCCGCTCGCCCGGGCGTACCACGAACTCCTGCCCGGGCAGGAGCAGTTCGATCGGCACCAGGCGCTCCTCGCCGTCCGCCCCGCGCAGGCACACCTGCTTCGCGCCGAGCTCGGCCAGCGCCCGCAGGGCGGAGCCGCTGCGCCGGCGCACCCGGCCCTCCAGCAGCCGCCCGGCCAGCACGAACAGCGGCACCCCGACGGCCGCCTCCAGGTAGACGTGCGCCGTACCGCCGCCGTCGGCGGTCAGCGAGAACGGCATCCGCATGCCCGGATCCCCGGCCCCGCCGAACAGCAGCGCGTACGCTGACCAGCCGAAGGAGGCCACCACACCCAGGCTGACCAGGGTGTCCATGGTGGCCGCCGCGTGCCGCAGGCCCTGCCAGGCCCGTCGGTGGAAGGCGGCCGACCCCCAGGTCACCACCGGGACGGCGAGCGCGAAGCAGACCCACTGCCAGGCCGTGAACTGCAGCGCGGGCACCATGGACAGCACCAGCACCGGGACGGCCAGGAGGGCGGTGACCAGCAGCCGCCACCGCTCGTCCGGCTCCTCCGCCGCCGCCCCGACCGGCGCCCCCTCGGGCACCGACTCGGCGGTGTAGCCGGCCCCCTCGACGGCCGCCACCAGCTCCGCGACCGACACCCCGGCCGGGTGCAGCACCCGGGCCCGGCCGGTCGCCAGGTTCACCCCGGCCGTCACCCCGTCGATCCTGCCCAGCCGCTTCTCCACCCGGCCCACGCAGGCCGCGCAGGTCATCCCGCCCACCGCCAGGTCGGTGGACACCAGGGCGCCGGGCTCCGCGACGGCGCTCATCGCATCCCGCCCATGTCGTGCCCGTGCATCCCCGGCGAGGTGCCGCTCCCGCTGCCCGGCCGCAACCCGGGCGCCACCGGCCCCACCTGCCGGCCCACCTCGTAGGCCACCACGAACACCACCACCAGCAGCAGGGCGAACCCCGCCAGCACACTCAACGGCCGGACTCCCGGCGACTTCGCACTCACCCCCCACCAGTCGGACGGGCGCCACGGTCGGTTCCCGTACACCCGGAAATCCCCCGCCCCTCCCACGCGGCGCCCGGCCCCGGCGCCCGCCCGAGACCCCGCGACCAGCCCGCGCAGCAGCGCGACGGCCGCCCGTCCGCCTCCCCGCCCATCACCGACGAGCCGAGTGCGTGCAGCCACTCCTCGGATCCGCCCCCTCGCCCTCGCCCTACCTCGCCCTCGCCCTACCTCGCCCTCGCCGACGGCCGGCGGGCCGAGGGCGGCCGGGGGACGACCGCCGAATCCGGTCGGGGGGTTACCCCCCCGTGAAGACGGCGGTCCGCCCCAGCGCGCGGCAGGCCCTGCCCCGGTGAAGATCGACTCACCGAACGCCGCAGGCAGCGGCGTTCCGTCGAGTCGAGGAGTGATCACGACGATGGCAGGCACCAGGGTGATCGGGCGGCGCGGACTGCTGACGGCGGCGGTGGCCGCCGCAGCCGCACTGGTCCCGGTGGCGGCGGTCGCCGCGCCGGTGACGCCCGGGACGGGCATCACGGCCGGGGACCCGGCCGCGTCGCAGCGCTCCGCCGTGGTGCGCGCCCTGGAGGGCGTCGCCCAGCCGTTGCGGACGACCGAGCCGGGCGGCCGCACCACCGACCTGCACGCCCTGGGGGCGATGATCGGCGACGCCACGGTGGTCGGCCTGGGCGAGGCCACCCACGGTTCGCACGAGTTCTTCGCGATGAAGCAGCGGCTGTTCCGCTACCTCGTCGAGGAGAAGGGCTTCACCGCCTTCGCCCTGGAGACGAGCTGGAGCAGTGGCCTGCAGATCGACGAGTACGTCCAGGGCGGACCCGGCGAGGCGCGGCAGCTCGTCAAGGACGCCCTGGGCGCAAGCCCGTGGGACCGCGAGGAGTTCGCCGACCTGATCGCCTGGATGCGGGAGTACAACCGGAGCCACCCGCGGAACCCGGTCCACTTCGTGGGCGACGACCTCGGCCTGCCCAGGCTCGGAGACCGGATCTTCGAACGGGTCACCTCGTACGTGCGCGGGGCCCGCCCCGGCGCCCTGCCTCGGCTCGAAGGCCTGTACGCGGGCCTGCGGCCGCTCGACGACGTCCTCGCCTACCTGAAGAGGCCGCTCGCCGAGCGCCGGGAGAACGCCGCCAAGGCTCAGCAGGCGCTCGACCTGGTCACCGCGAGCGGCGCCGGCGCCTTGGACGACGCCCACGCGTGGGCGGTCCAGCACGCCCGGAACATCGCCGAGACCTTCGCCTTCGCGACCCTGGACATGTCCGACCGGGCCTCGGTCTCCGCCGCGGAGCAGCTGCGCGACCGGGCGATGGCGGACAACACCGCGTGGTGGCAGCGCCACACGGGCGGCAAGGTGCTGCTGTCCGCGCACAACGGGCACGTCGGCTACCTGGCCACCGACACCTTCCTGTACCCCGAGCCGCAGGGCTCGCGGCTGCGCGACACCTACGGCCGTGACTACGCGGCGATCGGCTTCACCTTCGACAGCGGCTCCTTCCTCACCAACGACGCCGTCCTGACGGACGACTGGAAGACCGTCACGGTGCCGCCGGCCACGCCGGACATGAACGAGTACACCCTCGACCGGGTCCGCCACCGGGACTACTACGTCGACCTGCGCACCGCCCCCCGGGCGGCCCGCGACTGGCTGGACGCCTCCCGCCCCACCTACGAGGCGGGCTCGGTCTACGTCAGCGACCCGAAGCCGCGCCTCGCGCTCGGCCGGGCCTACGACGTCCTGATCCACCTGCACCGGGTCGCCCAGGCGCGGAGGTTCTGACCCCCGCGGACGACCCGGGACGTCCGTCCGGTGCAGCCGGAGCCCCCGCCGGGACGCACGACAAAGCTGTTCAGGGTCACGGCGAAGACCCTGCACGGATGGGGCCGCCGACGGTCCGGCGGGCCGCCCACCGGCGCGTCGACCGGCGACCGTTCAGAACCGAGGGCGTCCGTCGAACCGGAGCAGGCTCAGTCCTCCCGGCTGCCGGACCGGGTGAGGGCCGGGGCGGGGTGCTGCACGGCACGGCAGCTATGCGGCACCCGTGGAGGTCAAGGACGAGCAAAGTGCAGGAATTGTGGGGGGATTCTCCGGAACACCGATCGGCGGGTGGAGGGGGTGCGCCGACTGACTACTCTGCAGTGATCACCATTCAGGTGGTCATTCGCATTCGTCAGCCACGGGGGTCCCCACTCATGTCCGCACCGACGCCCCACCCGCACCAGCCGTACGGGCAGCCGCCGGCCCCGCAGCCGCACGCCGGCCAGCCGCACGCCGGCCAGCCGTACACCGGTCAGCCCGCCTACGGCCCGCCGCCCGGGTCCGGGCCGCGCCCGCCGGCCGGGCCGTCGGGGCCTCGGCGGCGCAGTCCGCTGCACTCGCTGCTGTCCGTCGGCATCGTGCTGGCGGTCTTCGGTGGCGTCGCCTGGTACGTGTGGGACTACAACACCAGCCCCACCGGCGGCAAGGCCAAGGCCGAGGCGACGCGGTCCGCGCAGGCGGCGGAGGCCAAGACGCACGACCCGAACATCGGGGACTGCGTCAAGATCGCCGACCCGGAGGGGGACCCCCAGCCGACCATCGTGGACTGCGCCTCCCCCGAGGCCGAGTACAAGACGGCGAACCGGCTGATCGGCCCGGACAAGCACTGCGGCAAGGAGTTCGACTACGGCATCCGGTACTCCTCCCGCCGCAGCACCGACTTCACGCTCTGCTTCACCAAGGTCCGCCGCTGAGATCGCTCCTGACGCACGACCCGAGTGTCAGCCGACGGTCCCCCGCGGGGCGATGCGGTAGGTGAAGGGCAGGGTGCCCCGGTCCAGGGTGGTGGCGCCGCCGTCGACTTTCAGCACCCTCCAAGTCTCAGGGGGGGTCACTATTCGGAGATCGCCCGGGGGTCAGTTTTCACGAAGCGGCGACACCCCGGGTTCGGCGGCGTGGAGAACGGTCTCGAACGGCGGCGGACGCCGCCTCGCCCCGCGACCACGAGAGCCGCCCCGACACCTCGGAGGCGATGATCCGATGCTCGATGAGCAGGGTCATGAGCCACTGACTCGCCCGGTGACCCTCTCTGCACCCGCACGCGGGGCCTGACGGACCGGCGGGCCCAGTGCCCACGGGCACACGGCCGCAGCGTTCGGCCGCTTCCCGGCATGGCACGATGCCGGAGTGGAGAGTAGAGAACGTGCGGAGAAGCTGTCTGAGCTCGGCGACCTGCTGACGTCGCTGTCGAACAGGCCCGTCGTCTCCGTGCGGTACGGCCGGTTCCCGGATGGCGCGACCCCTGATCACGGGCTGGGGCCCCTTGCCGGCCACGTGCACGACCTCGTCGCCGAACTTCACCCGATATGGGAGCGGTACATCGCCCGCGGGGCCGTTCCCCCGAGCGCTTCGCAGATCGAGGCTCGCCTGGAGCCGCTCACCGCCGACGAGGCCATCGAACTGATGACCGCGCTCGCCTCCGACGACCTCGTATGGCCCAGCTCGAAACTGATGGACCGTGAGATCGCCCACCACACCGTGACGCGCCTTGTGACGTGGCTCGGGTCCGGTGCGACTTGGTGGACCAACCGACAAGGAAATTCCTGGGAGCCCGTCAGCGCCTGCACCTTCGACGGCGTGGTCGCCGGAAGCGACGGTGAGTACTTCGCGATCCTGATCCAGCTTGGCGAGGACTGAGGCGACAATCGTCCCGACAACACCTCAAACCGATCATTCGTACTTCGGCAGGGTACGGGCATCCCGGACACCAACCGCCGTGCTCGGTCGTGCTGCCCGACGGCAGGTCGGCGACCTGGAGGAGCGAGGCCTCCAGCTGCTCGCGGGACAGGGGTGCGCGCGGCCGCCACGGCGCGCCCGACGAGGCCAGCGGGGGCACCGGGGCTGGTGGAGCCGACGGAGACGTAGCGGCACCATGGTCAGGACCGGCCGGCGACGGAGACCCTGGGGCCGGCGCGGAGGAACAAGCTGCCAACAGACCGGTCATCGCCAGCATCACCGGCGCCACACGGACGACGAACCGCGTCAAAGGGGTGTCTCCTGCTCTCCCGTTTCCCGCCGGACAACGGCCTCCGGAACAGGTCGGGACAGGGTACGGTCATTATGATCATTCGCCCAGCGGCACGCGCGGCATTTTTCCTACGAACGGCACCGACGTCAGGCTGCCGGGGGCGGCGGACAGGTCGTACATGTACCCGATGAACACCAGGTCCTCGGTGCACTGTGTGCGGATCGCACCGGCTTCGCCGTGCCACTGCTCGGGCGTCACCCGGATCTCCCGGCCCTACTCCGTCCTGCCCGCCGACCCGGCCTGAGCAGACCGGCAAGCCCCAGCCCGGCCGGGCCGCGGTCCCCCCGGATCAGTGAGCGCGCTCTGACCGACGTGCCCGCACCGGCGGCCGACCGGACCCGTCCGGCACCTCTGGCGTCAGGGCCGTACGCTGCGCGGGCCGGTCACGGTGGCGCCCAACGCGCCTACGCGGGAGCGCAGTTCACGGTCGGCGGTGGCGACCAGGCAGTCCCGTCCGGGGTGTTCGGCGAGGGCCGCCCGGACCAGCTCGACGATCCGGTCGTCCCCGCTGCCGCTCGCCTCGACCACCCGGACCTCGGGCAGCCCGGCGACGCCGCGGGCGGCGCCCTCCACTACCAGGACCACCTCCAGCGGGCCCGGGTGGTCCGGCAGGCCCCGTTCGGCGACGGCGACCAAGGCGTCCCGCAGCCGCTCGGCGGCGCCCCGCCGGTCGCGCCACCAGCCGTCCGGCACCGAGCCGACCACGTTCGCGCCGTCCACCACCAGCAGCGTGGGCAGGCCCTCGTTCTCGTCCATGGCCGCCAAGCCTGCCACCCCTTCCCGGGCTGAGCCGAACCGGCGACGCCCGCGGCAGGTCCGCCGGCTCCCGCGCGGCACGCGCGGGGCGTCAGTCCGCCAGGGTGATCCGGATGCCGACGGTGCCGCGCTCGCCGCGGCGCAGCCGGCTGCCGAGCAGGGTGAGCACTCCGAGCAGGCCGTACTTCTGGCGCAGCAGCGTGCGGTAGGCGGCGGTGCGCTCGGGGTCGAGGATCTCGGCGGTCGCCGGGTACTGCTCCCCGGTGGGGCGGCCCTTGACGTCGCACGGGCCGACCAGCACGTCGGCCCGGTTGCGGATCCGCTTGACCTTCCAGGAGTCCGCGACCGTCCAGACGCCGAGCGCCTCCCCGTCGCGGACCACCCACACCGGGGTCGGGACGGTCGTGCCGTCCTTCTTGTACGTGGTGACGAGCAGGTAGCTCCCGCTGGAGAGCCGGACGATCCGGGCGAGCCGGTCCGCGGCGGTGGGGTCGGGCGTGGTCATGGCCGGAAGTCTAGAGGGCCCGGGCCGGTGCTCCGCTCACTGGAAGCGGGCGAGTGCGCTCTCCTTGAACGACGTGGGGGACACGCTGAGGTCCCCGGCGAAGCACCGGGCCGGCACCAGGACGAGCAGCAGGCCGAACCCGATCAGCGCGGCCACCGACCCGACGCACAGCAGCCGCACCCCGCAGTCGAGGATGCCGTACGGTCGCTCACCGGGTTCGGCGGGTGCGGGCGCCGTGGACCAGCGCGCGGGCGCGGCGGGCCAGCCGGCGCCGGCCGCGGCCGCCGACGCCCGTGGAGCCGCCCAGGGCGCTCGCGCCGCCGTACGCCCGGGTGGTACGGCCGCCGCGGACCGGGGTGGCGGTGACCGGCAGGGGCGCCGTGCGGCGGCGGGTGGCGGCCCGGGTGCCGGCCCAGGCGGCGAGGGCGGCGCCGAGGGCGGCGGCCGACCAGACCGCCGGGGCGACGCCCGGGCCGTCGCCGCCGAGGACGGGCGGGCGGGACCACGGCGGCAGCTGGGAGTCGGCCGCCGCCTCCGGGGCCGTGGAGGCGCCGGGGGCGTCGGGGGCATGGGGCGCGTCGGGGGCGTTGGCTGGCGCCGAGGCCGGTGCGGCGGTGTCCTCGACCAGCTGCCCGACCGGCTGGACCTTGCCGGCCGCCGCGAAGCCCCAGTCCAGCAGGGCGGCGGCCTCGTCGTAGACCTTGCCCTGCGCCTCGGGGTGCATCACCGTCACCAGCAGGGTGCGGCCGCCGCGTTCGGCGGCGCCGGTGAAGGTGGCGCCGGCGTTGGTGGTGTAGCCGTTCTTGACGCCGATCAGGCCCGGGTACTTGCCGAGCAGCCGGTCGGTGTTGGCGATGTCGAAGCTGGTGCGCTGGCCGGTGAGCTTGTCCAGCCCGCCGGGGAAGCGCGCGGTGCGGGTGGCGCAGTAGGAGCGGAAGTCGGCGTTGCGCAGCCCGGCGCGGGCGAACAGGGTGAGGTCGTAGGCGGAGGAGACCTGGCCGTCCATGTCGTAGCCGTCGGGGGAGACGACCTTGGTGTCCTTCGCCTGGAGCGCCCCGGCGCGGGCCTGCATCTCGGCGACGGTCCGCTGGATGCCGCCGTTCATGTGGGCGAGGACGTGGACGGCGTCGTTGCCGGAGGCGAGGAAGACGCCCCGCCAGAGGTCCTCGACCCGGTACGGCAGGTTCTCCTTGACGCCGACCAGGCTGCTCCCGGCGCCGAGGTCGGCGAGATCGGCGGGGGTGACCCGGTACTCCAGCGCGCGGTCGAGCTTGGGCAGCACGGTGTCGGCGAACAGCATCTTCAGGGTGCTGGCCGGCGGCAGCGGCAGATGGGCGTTGCGGGCGGCGAGCACCTCGCCGGTGGCGGCGTCGGCGACGAGCCAGGACCGGCCGGACAGCTCGGCCGGCAGGGCGGGCGCCCCGGCCAGTGGCGAGATCTGGACGTCGGGGCTGCCGAGCCGCTCACCGCCGACCACCCCGGCGGCGTCCTGCGCTGGGGCTGCCGGGGCGGCGGGGGCCGCCGTGGCGGCCACGGCCAGGACCAGGGCCGAGGCGGCGGCGCCGGCCGCGGCCCTGGCGATGTACGGGGACTTCCGGGATATGCGCGTGGGCTGCACACCGCGAACGTACCCGCGCCGCTGCCGGGCCGCCGTGCCTGCTGCTCCGTCCGTGCCCGTCCGGTGGACCGCGCCGGCGTGGGGAGCGGACGACTTTGGTGGCGCCCGGTCGCGCCGAAAGTCTGATGTTCCGGCGGCGGCGGACTCCTACGCTCACGGGTATGAAGACCCTGCTCGGCTACCTCGGTTTCGTGCTGATCCTCGGCGGCGCCTCCGGCCTGTTGGCCGACCGGCTCGGGGGCTTCCGGCTGTTCGGCTTCGTCCGGTACCTGGTGCCGGACGGTCACGAGACGGCCGGGTTCGCCGTCCTGCTGGCACTCGGCGTCCTGCTGGCGATCCCCGCCGCCCGGCGTGGCTGACGGCCGGGCCCGGACGGCCGTGCCCCGCCGGCCGGCGCGCTCGGGCGCGGGGCAGCGGGGCACGGGACGTGCCGCGGTGGGGCAGAGCCTTCAGGACCGTCAGAACGTGAGGTTCCAGGAGTCGATGGTGCCGGTGTCGCCGGCCGCCCCGTCCTTCACCCGGAGCTTCCAGGTGCCGTTCGCCGCGCTCGCGGCGGCGTTGACGGTGTAGGTCTTGGCGACGTTGTCGGTGCTGTCGTTGTTCGGGAAGTCCTCCAGCAGGTAGACCGTGCCGTCGGGGGCGACGAGGGAGAGGACGAGGTCACCGCGGTAGGTGTGCTTGATGTCGACGCCGACCTTGAGCGTGGCGGGCGCGTTGCCGGTGACGCCGGTGACGGTGATCGGGCTCTCCACCGTGGTGTTGTCGGGGATGGCCACGTCGGTGAGGTTCTCGAAGTACTTGCCGGTGGGCGGGGTCGCGCCGCCGACCGCCTTCAGCGCGTCGACCTGGCCCTCGCCGAAGAAGCCGTTGTTGGCGGTGGTGCCGGTGCAGCGGCTGTCCGAGGCGGGGCACGGCAGGTCGTTGGCCTGGGCGGCGAGGCGGGCCCGGATGTCGGCCGGGGCGAGGGACGGGTCGGTGCTCGCGATCAGCGCGGCCACGCCGGTGACGTGCGGGGAGGCCATCGACGTCCCGCTCTTGGTGCCGTACTTGCCGCCGGGCAGGGTCGAGTAGACGGAGGTGGCACCGTCGCCGCCGGGCGCCGCGACGTCGATGACGCCCCGGCCGTAGTTGGAGTAGGAGGCCTTGCCGCTGCCGCTGCCCGTGGCAGCGACGGTCACCACACCGGGGAGTTCGGTGGGGATGTCGAGGCAGGCGTTGCTGATGGTGCGGGTGGTGGGGGTGGAGTCGTTCGGGCTCTCGGTGTCGGTGGTCTTGTTCGCCAGGTCGTAGTTGGCGTTGCCGGCCGCCGCGACCTGCAGCGAGCCCTTGCCCTCGGCGTACTCCTGGGCACGCTTGACGCCCTCGATCAGGGCCGCCTGGTCGAGGTCGTTCGGGCAGTTGAACTGCCAGGGGTCGGTGTAGTAGCTGTTGTTGGTGACCTTGAAGCCGTGGTCGCCGGCCCAGACGAAGCCGCAGACGGTGTTCTCGGCGTAGAACAGGGTGCTGGTCGGCTCGGCGATCCGGACCGAGGCGATCTTCACGCCGGGCGCGACGCCGATGACGCCCTTGCCGTTCTTGGCGGCCGCGATGGTGCCGGCGACGTGGGTGCCGTGGGAGTCCACGTCGCGCCAGGCGCCGGTGCGGGTGTCCGCCTTGCCGTACGCGCAGGAGACCGAGTCGGCGGCGTCGAAGTTCGGTGCGAGGTCCTGGTGCTGGTCGTCCACGCCGGTGTCGAGCACGCCGACCTTGACGGACGGGGAGCCGAGGCTGACGGCCCAGGCCTGGTCGGCCTTGATCTGGGTCATGTCCCAGCGGTTGGACTCGGTGAGCGTGGTGGCCGCCTGGGCGGGGTTGGCCGGCAGGGCCGGGTTGTAGGCGTCGGCCGGCACGTCGGCGGTGCGGGTCGCGCCGACCTGCTGGATGCCGGCGACGGTCCGCAGCGCGGCGGCGAAGCCGGCGTCGGTGGAGTGGGCGACGATGACGCCGATCGCGTCGTAACTCGCGAAGACCGTACCGCCCTTCGCGGCGACGGCGGCCTTGGCGGCGGCGACGTCGGCGGGAGCGCTGATCACCAGGTAGGCCCGGGTGCCGGCGGCCCAGCCGGCGGCGGTGGCGGCCGCGCCGGCGGGTGCGGCGGGCGCCTCGGGGGCCTTGGCGGCGGTGCCGGGGACGGCGGGAACGGTGGTCGCGGGGGCGGCGGTCGCGAACGCGGTGGGGGTGGCGAGGGCCAGCGCCGAGACGACGGCGAGGGCCGCGGCCGGGCGGCCGAGCCGCCGGGATATCAGGGGTGACACGTGTCCTCCGATTCGGCCCGTGCGTGAGGGGGATCGCGGGGATCGCACGGGAATTGAAGGAAACATGCCAGATAGACCGGGACTTGGGGAAGACTTTACGCCTGATGACTTTTCACGCAAGCGTTACAGTTTCGTTTCCGCATGCCCCTGCCCCGGCGGGAATCCGCTGGGAGCCCGGCGCCCGCGCTGGGAGGATCCCGGCATGATCGACGAGCGCGACGCGCTGCTCCGCCTCTGGGGCCGCCAGTTGTACGAGCGCCAGGGCGAGCCGCTCGCCTGGGCGGAGACGGTCCTGCGGGCCGCGGGCCGGCCACCGGCAGCCGTCGAGGCGGCGATGTCCGGCCGCCTCGGCGCCCTCGCCGGCGCCCTCGCCGACGGCCCGTCCGACGCCCTCGCCCACGGCCCGTCGGACGGCTCGTCCGACCTGGCCGAACCGCTGTTCCGCACCGTCGCCAAGCTGGCCGCGAACCTGCGCGGCGACGGGCGCTACGACGCGGACGTCGGCACCCGGATCGGCCCGCTGGCCCTGCGGCTCGGCGCCCTGGAGCCGGCCCTCGCCGGCCCGCTCGGCGCCGCGCTCGGCCACCCGCCGGACGGGCCGGACTCCCTGGTCGCCGTCCACGCCGCCGAGTTGCGGGGCGGCCGGGCCGTCCGGGTGCGGGCTGTCGACGCGCTGCTGGAGTGGGCCGAGCGCGGCCACCCGCAGGCGCTGGCCGCCCTGCGCGAGGTCGCCGGCGACCACCGGACGCAGGACCTCACGGTCTGGACCAAGGCGCTCAACCGGATCGATCTGTTCGGCGACGAGGCCCTGGAGCCGGGCCTGCTGCGCGCCCTCGCCGACACCCGGCACGGCGGGGTGCGGTGGTCCGCGCTCGCCTGCGCCGCACTGGGCCTGCGCCGGGCCGTCCCGCTGGTGACGGCGTTGCTGGAGCACCCCGACCCGATGGTCCGCGAGGGCGCCTGCGAGGCGCTCGGGCTGCTCGGGGAGCGCACCCCCGTGCCCGCCTTGGCGGCGCGGCTGGACGACGAGGTCCACTGGGTGGGCGGCGCGGCCGCCCGCGCCCTCGGGGAGATCGGGGGCGACGCGGCGCTCGCGGCGCTCTGGCGGGCCATGACGGAGCGCCGGAACCCGAAGGCCGGTCACCTCGCCGCCGCGATCGCCGCCTTCGGCCCGCCGGTGGTCGACGACCTGATCGCCCTCACCGCCGGCCCCGACCCGGACCTACGGGCACTGGCCTGCCGCGCCCTCGGCGCCACCGCCGACGACCGGGCCCTGCCGGTCCTGGCGCGCCTCGCCGCCCAGGACCAGGCCAGGACCGGCCTCGGCGGGCTGGTCGCGACCGCCGCCAAGCAGGGACTGCGCACCGCGCGCCGCATCCGCGCACGCTGGGCGCCGGACTCGTCACAGGGGGGGATAACCCCACCCCCTGCGGGCCGCTGACCTGAGGATCCATCCACCTGCTGCCACCGTGGTCCGGTGGATCTTCGACGGACAGGCTGGACACCGACGTACTCCCGAACCGAAGGAAACGCCCAGTGTTCAGCCTGAAGTCCCCCCGCGGCCGCACCGTCCGCGTCGCCGCCGTCGGAGCCCTCGCCGTCGCCGCCTGTGCCACGCTCATGGCGGGAAGTGCCGGGGCGATCGTCAACGGTGCCGACTCCGGCGAGAGTTACCCGTTCATGGCGACGATCCCGGAGTCGGCCCCCACGCTCGGCATTCCCGAGGGCAACTGCGGGGCGGCGCTGATCGACCGGCAGTGGGTGCTGACGGCGGCGCACTGCGTCACGGGCGAGGGGCTGGAGCTGGAGGGCACCGTCCGGGTCGGCAGCGACCGGCGGAAGACCGGGGGCACCGTCCGGACGATCGACCGGACCTTCGTCCACCCCGGGTACGTCAACGGAGAGGGCAAGGGCGCCAACAAGGACGACCTCGCGCTGGTACGCCTGGACCGGCCGGTCACCGAGCAGCCGATCAGGATCGCCCCGGCGGCCGGGCGGGCGGGCACCGCGACCCGGCTCCTCGGCTTCGGGACCACCGTCGACGGCGAACTCCGGTTCCCGGAGCGGCTCCAGGAGCTGAACACCCGCCTCGGCACCGAGTCCGAGTGCGCGCCCGGCTACGCGGGCCCGGACCGGCTGTGCACGGTGAGCCCCAAGCCCGGGGCCATGGCCTGCCACGGGGACTCCGGCGGCCCGCAGCTGCAGAAGGGCCGGGACGAGCGGTGGGAGCTCGTCGGGGTCACCTCCGGTCCCGGCGTCCCGAAGACGCCCTGCTCGCAGGGCCCCGGCCTGTACACCAGCGCCCCCGCGTACGCGGACTGGATCAAGGCGACCATGGCCGCCAACGCCGTCCAGGCGCCGGCGCAGGGCGGCTCCGGCCTCGCCGAGACCGGTACGGACGACCGCACCGCGCCGCTGGTCGGGGCGGCCGCGGCGCTGGTCGTCGGCGGAGGTGGCACCATCCTCGTGCTGCGCCGCCGGAAGGCCCGCCGGGCCGGCTGACGCGGGTCAGCCGGCCCGCCGGTCAGGCGGAAGCGGGCGGAGCGGCCGCCGTCGCCGCCACGCCGTCGAGCAGGACGGCGAGGCCGGTGCGGAACGCCTCCCGGTGGCTGTCCTCGGGGGAGCCGCCGGTGGCGCTCTGCAGGCCGGTGAGCAGCGGGAAGCGATCGGCGAAGTCCGGCGCGAGTTCGGCCAGTCGGCTGGAGCGGGCGATCCACCAGTCCTCGTCCGCGACGCCGGTGGCGGCGGCCGCGGCGCGGGTCTCGGCGGTGGTGGCGGCCAGGCCGCGGACGAACTGCCAGAGTGCGGCGACCGCGCCGCGCAGCCGCCGCGGGTCCAGCCCGGCGGGCCGCAGGGCGCGCAACAGGCTTTCCATGGCGGCGAGTTCGGCCGGGCCGAGGACGGGGCGGGCCTGCGAGATCCGGAGCACCCAGGGGTGGCGCAGGTAGCAGGCGTACAGTGCCTCGGCCCAGGCGGTGACGGCGTCCCGCCAGTCCTCGGGGGCCGCCGCGCCGGCGGGCGGTGCGCCGAGTGGGCCGAGCTCGGCGAAGGCCCGGTCGTGCATCAGGTCGAGCAGCTCGGCCTTGCCCGGGACGTACGTGTAGAGCGCCATCGCGGTGCGGCCGAGTCGTTCGCCCACGGCGCGCATCGACAGCGCGTCCATGCCCTCGGTGTCGGCCACCGCGATTCCGGCGGACACGATCGCGTCCACACTCAGGCCCGGTTTGGGCCCGCTGCGTCCGGTGCGCGGTTCCTCGGGCGCGCCCCACAGCAGGGCGAGCGAGCGGCGGGCGTCGCCCTGTCCGGCGTAGACGGTCATCCAGCATCTCCTTATGGCGTAAAATGTCGACCCGGCGGCAACGCTTTATGCCGTAAGGTTATCAATCGAAGGGGTTTCGCGATGACACTGCCCGTCACCTTCGTCGAGGTCGTGGAGACGCGCCGGATCACTCCGCGCACCGCCCGGATCACCTTCGCGGCCGAGGAGCTGGCCGACACCGTCGGCGGCGCGCCCGACCAGCAGCTCAAGCTCTGCTTCCCGCGCCCCGGGCAGGCCGAGCCGGTGCTGCCCGCACCGCAGGACGACCCGACGGGCTGGTACCAGGCCTACCTGGCGATCCCGGAGGCCGAGCGGCCCCCGATGCGCAGCTTCACCCTGCGCCGGCGGCACCCCGGCACCCGCCTGGTCGAGATCGACTTCGTGCTGCACGGCGACACCGGGCCGGCCGCCGCCTGGGCGCGGCGCGCCGCACCGGGGGACCGGCTCGGGATGGTCGGTCCCTCGGCGCTGTACGCCCCGCCCGTCCCGTTCGCCGAGGCCGCCGCGGCGGCCGACTGGGTGCTGCTGGCCGGGGACGAGACGGCGCTGCCCGCGCTCGCGACGCTGGTCGGGGCCCTGCCCGCCGGGGTGCGGGCGCTCGCGTACGTCGAGGTCGCGGACGAGGCCGAGCGGCAGCCGCTGGAGAGCCGCGCCGAACTCGCCGTGCACTGGCTGCACCGCGACGGCGCCGCCCCGGGCGCCCTGCTGACCGGAGCCGTCCGGGCCGCCGATCTGCCGGCCGGCACCCCGTTCGCCTGGCTGGCCGGGGAGGCGGGCGCGGTCCGGGCGCTGCGCCGCCACCTGGTCGAGGAGCGCGGGGTGCCGAAGCCGTCCGTCGACTTCACCGGCTACTGGCGCCACCGGCTGACCCAGGACGACGCGCCGACCGCCGAGGACCTGGCGGACGCTCAGGAGCGCCTGGCCGGCCACTGAACCAGGCGCGCGGGGCCCTGTTCCCGGCGTGGGCCCCGCTCCCGGCGCGGGGCCCCGTTTTCCGGCGCGCCCCGTTTCCGGTGGCGCCGACGCGGGAAGGGAATGTCGCGGTGTCGACAAAGCGGCCGACCGGTGGCGGGTTTTCGCCAGTGTCCGGAGTTCGCCACCGGAATCGCCGGCGAGCGGGTGTTCGGGGCCGGACAGGGCCGATCGGCTGAAAGATGCGGATTCGGCCCGATTTCCGCCGCGAATTTTACTGAGAGATGGTCAACTTTACTTTCTGATGGGGATTTACCCCCTTGTCGTGATCGCGTTCAGGTGCGTTGGATTGCGTCAGCCATTCATCAGACGAAAGGATGTCCATGATCGGCTGGCGGAAAACCCAGCTAGCAGCTGCCGTCACGGTCACCGCCGCGTCCATGGTCCTGAGCTTCGGGACCGGCGCCAACGCAGCTCCGACCCCGGAACCGCAGAACGCCCAGGCGGCGTCCGCGGACGGGGCCCCGGTGCCGGTGATCGTGATCCTGAAGGACCAGATAACGGATGCCCCGGCCGACCACGGTCACCTGGGCGCCCGCCAGCAGAAGGCCGCCGACTCCCAGGCACCGCTGCTGAACAAGGTGAAGGCGGGCGGCGGCACCGACATCAAGACCTTCGTGGTCGGCAACGCCTTCTCGGCCACCGTCAGCCCCGCCCTGCGCGCCCAGCTCCAGGCCGACCCGGCCGTCTCCTCCGTGGTGGCGGACACCCAGGTCCAGGTCGCCCCGGCCGCCGCCGGCAAGGCCAAGCAGGCCAAGGACGCCGCCGACTCCGCGAACGCCGCCGGCGCGAAGGCGCCCAAGGCCGCCGCCGCACCGCAGGCCGTTACGGGCAGCAACGGCCAGGGCGCCGAGGAGAACGCGACCAACACGGCGTGCCCCTCCGACCCGAGCAAGCCGCTGCTGGAGCCCGAGGGCCTCTACTCGGTCCGGGCCTACACCGGCAACGGCAAGGCCGGCGTGGAGAACCTGGCCACCGGCAAGGGCGTCAAGGTCGCCTACATCGCGGACGGCCTCGACCCGAACAACCCGGACTTCATCCGGGCCGACGGCTCGCACGCCGTCGTCGACTACAAGGACTTCGCGGGCGACGGCTGGGACGCGCCGACCGGTGCCGCCGAGGCCTTCGGCGACGCCTCGGCGGTCATCGCCCAGGGCCGCCAGACCTACGACGTCTCGCAGTTCGTCAACCCCTCGCACCCGCTGCCGGCCGGCTGCAACATCCGCATCCGCGGCCTCGCCCCGGACGCCGACCTGGTCGCCCTGAAGGCCGGCGGCGAGCTGATGTCCAACTCGTCGATCCTGCAGTCCATCGACTACGCGGTGCGGGTCGCCCACGTGGACGTCCTCAACGAGTCCTTCGGCGGCAACGTCACCCCGGACAGCGGTGCCCACGACACCATCTCGCTCTTCAACGAGCAGGCCGTCAAGGCCGGTGTCACCGTCGCCGTCTCCTCCGGTGACGCCGGCATCAGCGGCACCGTCGGCACGCCGTCCACCGATCCGTACGTGATCTCGGTCGGCGCCTCCACCGACAACCAGAACTACCAGCAGACCGGTTACGCGGCCGCCCAGTTCTCCAACAAGACCTGGAGCAACAACCGCATCTCCGCGCTCTCCTCCGGCGGCTTCACCCAGGCCGGTCGCACCGTCGACCTGGTCGCGCCGGGCGAGTCGGACTGGGCGCTGTGCACCCCCGACACCGCCAAGTACCAGGACTGCACGGGCTTCAACGGCAAGCCCTCGCCGATCCAGCCCTTCGGCGGCACCAGCCAGGCGGCCCCGTTCGTCACCGGCGCCGCGGCCCTGGTCATCCAGGCCTACCGCGACACCCACGGCGGTGACTCGCCGTCCCCCGCGCTGGTCAAGAAGTTCCTCACCGGCACCGCCACCGACCTCGGCGTGCCCGCCGAGGAGCAGGGCGCCGGCCTGCTGAACGTCCGCGCCGCCGTCGAGGCCGCCCGCGGCTACGACGACGGGGACGGCACCGAGGGCGCCAACACCGTCGTGGTCAACACCGGCCAGGTCGACATCGCCGGCGCCCCCGGCTCGGCCCACACCACCGACGTGTCCGTCACCAACACCAGTGACGAGCCGCAGACGGTGAGCGCCGCGACCCGCAGCTTCGCCCCGCAGTCGAGCAACCAGCAGACCGTCCAGCTGGACTCGGCCTCGACGGACACCTTCAAGTACGCGACCAACGGCGTGGACTGGGTGCAGAAGCAGGTCAAGTTCACCGTCCCGGCCGGCGCCGACCGCCTCGCTGCCTCGATCGCCTGGCACGGCGCGCCCAACCCGGTCACCAACGGCCCGGTCGTCCGCATGACGCTGCTCGACCCGTCGGGCCGCTTCGAGACCAACACCCGTCCGCAGGGCGGCGCCACCCCGGCGAACTTCGGCCTGGTGGACGTCCCGCACCCGGTGGCCGGCGAGTGGACCGCGATCCTCTACACCCCGGCGGGCAAGAACGGCTTCACCGGTCCGGTGCAGTTCGGCACCGCCACCCAGCGCGCGGTGCCGGCCGGCGCCGTGAGCCCGAGCAGCACCGAGCTCAAGCCCGGTCAGACCAAGACCCTCAAGGTCCAGCTGACCACCCCGGCGACCAGCGGTGACTCCAGCGAGGCGATCGTCGTCTCCAGCTCCAACGGCAACACCACCAGCGTCCCGGTCACGCTGCGCAGCCTCGTCCCGGTCAACCAGGGCAAGGGCACCTTCACCGGCACCATCACCGGTGGCAACGGCCGCAGCGCCTCGCCGACGCAGAGCTTCACCTACGGCTTCGACGTCCCGAAGGGCCAGAAGGACCTGCGGGTCGGCGTCACCGTCGGCAAGGACTCCAACCTGCTCATGCAGGGCGCCCTGATCAGCCCGAACGGCACCCCGATCGACATCGAGGGCAACGGCCGGTTCGACGCCCAGGGCAACCTGACCGGCACCGCGGCCGGCGTCTCGGCCACCACCGTCAACCCGGCCGCCGGCCGCTGGCGGTTCGTCCTGAACGTGCTCGGCCCGGTCAGTGGCCAGCAGCTCGCCCAGGACTTCACCGGCACCGTCGCGTTCAACCAGAACCAGGCCACCGCGGCCGGGCTCCCGAACGACGCGCGCACCAAGCTGGCGGCCGGCAAGCCGGTCACCGTCCAGGTGAACTACACCAACAACACCGTCGCCACCCAGAAGATCGCGGCCGACGGACGCCTGGACCGCCGGGTGGACCTGCCGCTGGTGCCGCAGGGCGCCTCGGCGAGCCTCAACCTGCCGCTCAGCCTGAGCTCCTCGGTGCCGTTCTTCCTGGTGCCCCCGGGCACCGACCAGCTGAAGGCCGTGGCGGCGTCCTCGACGCCGGCGCAGATCGAGCTGAGCGCCACCACCGGCTCGCCCGACCTCTTCGGCGACCTGAAGAAGGCCCAGAACGGTTCCACCATCTCGGTCGTCACCGACAACGGCACCGCCGAGCAGCCGGTCGTCCCGGGCAACTGGAGCACCTTCGTGCAGCAGATCGGCCCGTTCGGCACCGGCGGCGCCCCGACCGGCACCTCCACCATCACGGCCACCGCGCACACCCAGGCCTTCGACCCGGCGCTGACCTCCAGCACCGGTGACCCGTACGCCGCCTCGGTGAACGCCTCGGCCCAGGCCGCCGACCCGGTGACCGTCGAGCCCGGCGCGACCGGCTCGCTGCAGGTGACCCTGACCCCGAACGGCCCGAAGGGCAGCACCGTCAAGGGCGTGCTGTACCTGGTGTCCGGCCCGACCGGCGTGGCCACCGCCAACAACGTCCTGAACACCACCGGTGCGGTGCTCGCGGCGATCCCGTACAGCTACACCGTGAACTGACCTCCGGTCAGGCACGTTCGAGGCCGAGGCCGTCCCGGATTCCCGGGGCGGCCTCGGCCGCTTGTCGTCCCGGCGACGATCCGGGGTTCCTGGGCCGGCCGGCTGGGCAGGTTCGGAAACGGACGGATGTTCTGACGATTGGGGATCCAGGTGTCGTACGAATCGATCAAGCACAGCGAGGTCGAGGTGAACGGGGTGCGGCTGCACCTCGCCGAGCAGGGGGAGGGGCCGTTGGTCCTGCTGCTGCACGGCTTCCCGGAGAGCTGGTACTCCTGGCGGCACCAGTTCGCGCCGCTGGCCGAGGCCGGCTACCGGGTGGTCGCGCCCGACCAGCGCGGGTACGCCCGCAGCGAGCAGCCCGCGAGCGTGGACGCCTACACCCTGCTGCACCTGGTCGGCGACGTGACGGCGCTGATCGCCGCGCTCGGCGAGGAGCGGGCGGTGGTGGTCGGGCACGACTGGGGCGCGCCGGTCGCCTGGGCCACCGCCGCGCTGCGCCCCGACCTGGTGCGCGGCGTCGCCGGGCTCAGCGTGCCGCCGCTGCCGTCCGGGCCGACCCCGCTGGCGTCCGCCCGGGAGAAGTACGGCGAGGGCTTCTACCAGATCTACTTCCAGGAGCCGGGCCGGGCCGACGCCGAACTGGCCGCCGACCCCAAGTCCACCTTCCGGCGCCTGCTCGGCACCGGCCTGCGCCCCGGCGGGGAGCCGAGGGCCTGGGTCGTTCCCGAGGGCATGAAGCTCCTGGACACCATCCCGGAGCCGGAGCGGCTGCCCGGCTGGCTCACCGAGGCGGACGTCGACGCCTTCGCCGCCGACTACGGACGGCACGGCGAACGCGCCTTCACCGGCGGGCTCAACTGGTACCGCAACATCGACCGCAACAACGAGCTGATGGCGGCCTTCCACGGCCGGCGGATCGAGTCCCCCGCGCTCTACGTGGTCGGCGAGCAGGACCTGGTCAACGCGATGGTCCCGCCCGGGGTGATGGCCTACCTGCTGCAGCAGGTGACCCCGCGCCTGCACGGCCACGTCCGGCTCCCCGAGACCGGCCACTGGACGCAGCAGGAGCGCCCCGCCGAGGTCAACGAGGCCCTGCTGGACTTCCTCGCGTCGCTGGACTGAGGCCCGGGCCGGCGCGCCCCTGGGCGAGGTCCGGCGCGTCCCGGGCGGCCTCCGCCGGCCGCCCGGGACGCGCCGCGCGTACCAGGGGGCCGGTCAGCCGTCGTCGCGGCTCGGCCGGGAGTCCGACGGGCCGGCCGGTCAGACCGGCAGGAGGCGGGTGATGAGGTCGCCGAGGCGGCGGGCGTTGCGGCAGGAGTGCATGTCCACCACGCCCGCGTAGGCGTGGGCGGCGGAGTCGCCGGTGGGCCAGAGGGCGGGCTGCTCGGGGTTGAGCCAGATGACCCGCCGGGCGCGGGCGGCGATCCGGCGCAGGGCGTCGAGGCCGGGGTCGCGGTGGTTGGTGCGGGCGTCGCCGAGGATCAGGACGCAGGTGCGCGGGCCGACGGCGTCCAGGTGGTGCTCGGCGAAGCCGCCGAACGCGGAGCCGTAGTCGCTGCTGCCGTGGTAGCCCGTCACCTTGGCCTGGGTGAGGATCCGGGCGGCCAGCCGGGCCGGGTCGTCGCCGTCGCGGAGCAGGTCGGTGACCTCGGCGGTGCGGTTGACGAAGGCGAACACCCGGACCTTGCCGAACTGCTCGCTCATCGCCTGGACCAGCAGCATGGTGAAGTCGGCGAAGCCCGCGACCGAACCGGAGACGTCGCAGAGCAGCACCAGCTCCGGCCGGGCCGGGCGGCGCAGCCGGTAGGCGGGGCGCAGCGGCACGCCGCCGGTGGTGAGCGAGCGGCGCAGGGTGCGGCGCAGGTCGATGTGGCCGCGGGCGGCGCGGCGGCGTCGGGCGGCCAGGCGGGTCGCCAGCTTGCGGGCCAAGGGGTGGACGGTGCGGCGCAGTTCGGCGAGCTGGTCGCGGCCGGCGTAGAGGAAGTCGACCCGGTCGGCGGTGGGAGCGACGGCGCGTTCGGCGATCCGCTCGGGGCCGCGCAGCTCGGCGACCCGGCGGCGGGCCTCGGTGGTGACCAGGGCGCGGAAGTCGCGGATCCGCCGGCGGACCTCGTCGGCGAGGACGAGGTCGGAGAGGTCGGCCGGGCCGGGCCCGTCGCGCAGGGCGGCCAGGATCCGGGCGAGCAGCGTCTCGGGGGAGAGCCGGCCGAGCGCCTGCTGGGCCGACCAGCCGTCCGAGCCGGGGGCACCGGAGGCGCCGGGTGCGCCGTACCGGCCGAAGGCCTCCATGACCTCACCCGCGAGCCGGGCCTGGGCGGCGCGGTCGTCGGCCGCGAGGGCGGCGGCGAGGCGTTCGCGCAGGTCGTCGCGGAGCGGGTCGGGGCGGCCGAAGCGCGGCGGCTCGGGGTCGTCGGGGACGGCCGGCGGATCGGCGCGGACGGCCTCGGGGGTGCCGACGCCGAGCGGGAAGAACAGGTCGAAGGTGGCGTCGAAGACGGCCCGTTGTCCCTCCGAGCGCAGCAGGGCGGCGGCCAGTCCGGCCCGGATCCGCTCGCGGTCGGTGAAGCCGAGCACGTCCAGCACGGCGGCGGCGTCCACCGTCTCGGCGGGGCCGATCCGCAGGCCGTGGCCGCGCAGCGCGCGGACCAGGCCGGTGAGGCGGGCGGCGGTGTCGGCGGTGCCGCTCGGCAGGGGTTGGGCGGTCATGCGAGGGTGAGCTTCTGGGCGGCCTTCCGGATGTCGTCCTGGTGCTTGAGGATCACCCCGAGGGTGTCCCGGACGGCCGCCTCGTCGAGGGTGTCCGCGCCGAGGGCGAGCAGGGTGCGCGCCCAGTCGATGGTCTCGGCGACGGACGGCGCCTTGCGCAGCTCCATCGCGCGCAGGGCGCCGACGATCCGGACCAGCGACTCGGCCAGGGTGTCGTCCAGCCCCGGCACCTTGAGGCGGACGATCCGGCGCTCCAACTCGGCGTCCGGGTAGTCGAGGTGGAGGAACAGGCAGCGGCGGCGCAGCGCCTCGGAGAGCTCCCGGGTGGCGTTGGAGGTGAGCAGGACGAAGGGGCGGCGGCTCGCGGTGATGGTGCCGAGCTCCGGGACGGTCACCTGGAAGTCGCTGAGCACCTCCAGCAGCAGCGCCTCCACCTCCACGTCGGCCTTGTCCATCTCGTCGATGAGCAGCACCGTGGGCTCCTCGCCGCGGATGGCGGTCAGCAGCGGGCGGGTGAGCAGGAACTCCTCTCCGAAGATGTCGCCGCGGGCCTCCTCCCAGCCCTCGTCGCGGCCGGCGGTGATCCGCAGCAGCTGCTTGGCGTGGTTCCACTCGTACAGCGCGCGGGCCTCGTCGATGCCCTCGTAGCACTGCAGCCGGACCAGCCGGGCCCGTCCGACGGCGGCCACGGCCTTGGCGAGCTCGGTCTTGCCGACCCCGGCGGGGCCCTCGACCAGGAGCGGCTTGCCGAGGCGGTCGGCGAGGAAGACGGTGGTGGCGACGGCGGTGGAGGCGAGGTAGCCGGTGGCGGCGAGCTGTTCGGCGGCGTCCGTCACCGAGGTGAAGAAGCCCGTGCCCTTCGTGCCGTTGCCACTGTCGTTGCCGCTCATGCGCCCAGCTCCGTTCCGGTTCGCCGTCTCCGTGCGGCGCCACCCTACCGGCCGGTCACTTCGGTGTCTCCGGCGTGCTAGCGCCGCGGGCACGGGCCTGGGGCGTCGGGCACGGGGGAGCGGCGTACGGCCCGGGGCCGTACGCCGCTGTGGTGCGTCGGTGCCCGGCCGGGCACCGACGGGTCAGTTGACGAACAGGACCGGGCTGCCGGACACGGAGGTGTCGGTGACCGGGCCGTAGGTGGCGCTGAAGTAGCCGGTGGAGAAGCACAGGCCCGGGCCGGACACCAGGCTGAACGGCTGCGCCGAGAAGCCGATGGTGTTGCCGGTGTTCGAGGTGGTGCCGTTGATCCCGGTGGCGTTCTGGTAGTTGCAGCTGATGCTGCCCAGGATGGTGCTGAGCACCACGGTGGTACCCATCGGGCCGGCCGCGCCGGGGGTGAGCTTGACCGGGTTGCCGGGGGCGTCGCTGACCGTGTTGGTGTACGGCAGGTTGGTGACGGTGATGCTCTTGACGCCCGTGACGCCGAGGACGTTGGAGGTGCAGGAGCCGAAGGTCTGGGTGTTGAGCTGTTCGACGGCGCTGCCCGGGGCGGCCGGGTTGGCGGTCACGGTCGCCGAGAAGGAGGAGGCGGCGCACTTGATGCCGCTCGTCCCGGTGGCGCTGTTGTAGAAGGTCGCGAAGCTGCCGGGGGCCAGGTTGGCGGTCAGCACGTCGCCGACGGCGACGGCCGGGCCGGACGGGCTGCCGGTGGTGAGAACGGCGCTGGCGGCCTCGGCGGGTGCCACGGCCGCGCCGGTGAGCGCGAGTGCGCTGAGGGCGGCGGTGGCGAGGGTGCGGCGGATGCGCATGGGGGTACCTCTCTCCGTCCCGGGGACGGGTGGGGGGAGTCCCGGCGTGCGGGTGTGGTGGTGTGCACGACGGGGGAGGTGCATGGCGTACCGGGGGCTCCGGCGGGGCCGCGGTGCGGACGGGCCCGGCGCCACGGGCCCGCTCGTGCGGTACGGCGGACTTCGAAGGAGCTCCGAAGGACCTTCGAAGCGACACAGCGGCACTGGTCCGGCGGCACGGCGCCGGCCCGGCGCGGACGTTCGGTGCTGTGGGGGTGTACGTCGGCGGCTGCCACCGCCGCGGGCCTACGCCCGCCGTGGTCCCGTGGTCCGGGAGGTTCGTCGGACCGTGGGAGCCCCTGGAGGTCGACCGGTGGGGCCTGCTCGCCCACCGGTTGGAAACCTGTCAGTGTTGTAAACCCGGTGTTACGTCAATGTCAATACAGGACACAGGAGTTGGTGATGGATCGGGACTACCTCCGAAGTGCCGACGTGGTCCTGCTGCCGGGCGCGCGGACCGGCCGTGACCCGGCCCGGTCGATCAAGCCCGGCCCACGCCGGCAGCCCGCCGGCGTGGTCGCCGCGACCCAGCGCGAACGGCTGCTGGACGGGCTGGTCCAGACCGTCGCCGAACGCGGCTACCAGCACGCCACGGTGAGCGACATCTGCCGCGCGGCGGGTGTGACCAGGCCGGTCTTCTACGAGCTGTTCAGCGGCAAGGAGGACGCCTTCCTGGCCGCCCACCGGTACGGCACCGGCGTGGTGCTCCGCCGGATGGCGGCGGCCTTCGCGGCCGAGTCCGACTGGTGCCACGGGATCCGGCGCTCGCTCGGCGCGATGCTCCAACTGCTCTCCGGAACACCGGCGTTCGCCACCATGGCGGTGATCGAGATCGAGGCGGTCGGCCCGGAAGGGCGGCGCGAGCGCGACCAACTCCTCACCAGGTTCCGGGCGTTCTTCGCCGAAGTCCCCCAACTGCCGGGCGGTGTGGGTGTGGAGGAGATGGTGGACGCCGTGGTGGGCGGCGTCTACAGCACGCTCTACCGCCGGATCGCCTCCGGGCGAACGGATCAACTGCCGGATCTCCTGCCGGTGTTGAGCATGTTCTGCCTGGCGCCCTTCCTCGGCCCGGTGGAGGCGGCCGAGCGGCTCGGGGTCGGGACTGGTGAAGATCCTTCGTGCACCCGTATTGACCCGGCCAATACCGGGCAGTAGCTTCCCAGTTACCCACCGCGTACCGATCGGATCCGCCCCGCTGCCGAGGGGCGGACGGCCCGGTCGGGCCGCGGAACGCTGTCCGCGCCAGGGCAACGTGCCAGTGCCTGCACACCCCATCCACCCCCAGGGAGCACACATGGCCATGTCCGAGGACGCCGCCGCCGCGGCCGAGACCCCGCAGCCGGTCGGGCCGAGAAGAGGCCGGGTACGGCTGAAGCGCACCGCCCTGATGGCCGTTCCCGCCATCGCGGCCGGGGGCGTCCTGATGGCGCTCACCGCACAGGGCGTGCTCGCCGCCCAGTTCTCCATCTCCGGAATGCCGTTCACCATCACCGCCGACAAGCTCGACGGCCAGGGCTTCGCGCAGTTCGGCGCGCTGGACTCGATGATCCCGGACAGCCCCAACGCGGGCTCCACCGGCGGCCAGGTGCTGGTCGCGGTGTCGGCGATCAAGACCGCGCAGATCACCAACCTGTGCCAGAGCGTCGACCTCGGCGGCATCAACCTGGTGATCCACGCGGGTGACGGCGGCACCCCCGTCTCCGCCAGCAACCTCACCACCGACTCCGACCTGCTGTCCGGCGACGCGGAGTTCACCAACATCGAGATCGGCGGCGACGCCAGCACCTTCACCAAGGCCGGCCCGGTCGGCAAGGGCAACCCGGGCGTCTTCGGCCAGCAGGCCGACACCGTCCAGATCAACCACCTCAAGCAGCACAACTACGCGAGCACCGCCGTCGGGTTCAAACTGCCGAACCTGCGGCTGAGCTTCAGCTCCCAGGGCTGCTGACCGTGACGGAGTCCGTACCGGAGCCGGCCGGGACCGGCCCGGGCGCCGAGGCACGGGTCGAGGCAGGGGTCGAGGGGGTGGCGGCCGAGGGGACGGCCGCCGCGCCCGGCACCGCGGCCCCGGCCGTCGCCGAACCGGCTGCTTCCGCCTCCGCCTCGGCCTCCGCCACCGCCGGAGCAGGCGCCACCACCGGACCCGCCACCGGCCCGGTCAAGCGCGACTGGCGGGGCAGGCGACCGTTCTGGGGCGGGCTGCTGGTGCTGCTCGGCGGCGCCGAGATCCTGTTCACCCTGCGGGCCCCGCTGCCCGTCGTCCTGCACATCGGGATGCAGGGGCTGGCCGGATACCTGGTGCCGGCGGTGATGGTCCTGTGCGGCCTGCTGATCCTGTTCAACCCGGCGCAGCGGCTGTTCTACTCCATCCTCGCCGTGCTGGCCTCGCTGGCCACCTGGGTCACCTCCAACCTGGGCGGCTTCCTGATCGGGATGACGCTCGGCGTGGTGGGCTCCTGCCTCACCTTCGGCTGGCTGCCCGACCAGCCGCTGCGCCGCGGCAGGCAGCGCCGGCTGGACCGCCGCGAGGAACGCCGGGCGGCCAAGACCGCCTCGGCCTGAACGCGGGCGCCCCGCGCCCTGGTGATGGGAGAGCACCGGGACGCGGGGCGCCTGTCTGCGGGTTGCCGCGGTTGCCGCGGTTGCCCAGGGGCAGCGGGGGCAGCGATGGCAGCCGGGGCCTGCGGGTCGAGCCGCCGCGGATCAGATGGTCGAGGCGTCGATCACGAAGCGGAAGCGGACGTCGCCGTCCAGGACGCGCTGGTAGGCCTCGTTGATCCGGTCGGCCCGGATGAGCTCGATCTCGGCGGTGATGCCGTGCTCGCCGCAGAAGTCCAGCATCTCCTGGGTGGCCGGCAGTCCGCCGATCATCGAGCCGGCCACCGAGCGGCGTCCGCTGATCAGGGCATGGGCGTTGACGGAGACGGGCTTCTCCGGCGCTCCGACCTGCACCAGGGTGCCGTCGGTGCGCAGCAGGCCCAGGTAGGCGCTCAGGTCCAGGTCGGCGGAGACGGTGTTGACGATCAGGTCGAAGCCGCCCGCCAGCTCGGTGAAGGTCGCCGGGTCGGCGGTGGCCCGGAAGTGGTCGGCGCCGAGCTTCAGCCCGTCCTCGCGCTTGCGCAGCGACTGGCTGAGCACGGTGACCTCCGCGCCCATCGCGTGGGCGAACTTCACGCCCATGTGGCCGAGGCCGCCGAGGCCCACGATCGCCACCTTCCTGCCCGGTCCGGCGCCCCAGTGCGCGAGCGGCGAGTACAGGGTGATGCCCGCGCACAGCAGCGGCGCGGCGGCGTCCAGCGGCAGGTTGTCGGGGATGCTCAGCGCGTACGCCTCGTCCACCACCAGCTCCGCCGAGTAGCCGCCGTACGTCGGCAGGCCGTCCCTGCCCGTGCTGTTGTAGGTGAAGACGGCGCCGCCCTCGCCGGTGCAGTACTGCTGCAGGCCGGCGCGGCAGTTGTCGCACGTGCGGCAGGAGTCGACGAAGCAGCCGACGCCGACCCGGTCGCCGACCTTCCAGCGGGTCACGCCGGGGCCGACCTCGCTGACCACGCCGGCGATCTCGTGGCCCGGGACCATCGGGAAGATCCCGGTGCCCCAGTCCTCGCCGACCTGGTGGAGGTCCGAGTGGCAGATGCCGGAGTAGCGGATGTCGATCAGGATGTCGTGCTCGCCCACGGCCCGGCGGACGACGGTGGTCTTCGCCAGCGGGGCGTCGGGCCGCTCCGCCGCGTAGGCGGCGACGGTGCGGGTGGTGCTCGCGGTGGTGCTCTCGGTGGTGGTCGTCGTTGCCGTGCTGTGGTGCGTGTCGTTCGTCATGTCCTCAAGGCTGCGGCGGGCCGATCGGGCCAGCCAGACCAAGGGTCTTCGTACGAACCCCCTGCGTAGGCGCGCCGGACGTACGCGCACCGGGCGTACCACCGCCTGGCGTACCACTTCCGTGCGTACCACCGGGGAAGGTACGCACGGCAGTATCACCCTCGGCCGCCGCCGGGCTCCCGATCGCCCGCATACTGCAGACATGGACCAGCGCACCGAACTCAGCGAGTTCCTCCGATCCCGCCGCGCCCGGCTGCGGCCCGAGGACGTGGGCCTACGGGACACCACCACCCGGCGTCGGGTGCCCGGGCTGCGCCGCGAGGAGCTGGCCCAGCTCGCCGGAGTGAGCACCGCCTACTACACCCGGCTCGAACAGGGCCACGGCGAGAACGTCTCCGCCGCCGTGCTGGACGCCATCGCCCGGGTGCTGCGGCTCAGCGCCGCCGAGCGCGAGCACCTCGGCCGGCTCACCAAGCCCGCCCGCCGCCGCTCCGGCCGGGCCGCCGCACGGGTGCAGCGGGTGCGGCCCGAACTGCAGCAGCTGCTGGACGCCATGGAAGGCGTGCCCGCGTACGTGCTCGGGCGGCGCCTCGACATCATCGCCTGGAACCGGTTCGGCACCGCCCTGCTCGGCGACTTCGACGCGATGCCGCCCGAGCAGCGCAACATGGCCTGGCAGGTCTTCCTGGACCCGGCCGCGCGGGAGCTCTACCAGGACTGGGAGGGCAAGGCCAACGACCTGGTCGGCATGCTGCGGCTGGACGCCGGACGCGACCCGGACGACCCCCGGTTGGCCTCGCTGATCGGCGAACTCTCCGTCAAGAGCGAGGACTTCCGCCGACTGTGGGCCACCCACAACATCCAGGACAAGGGTCACGGCACCAAGCACCTGCACCATGCGGTGGTCGGCGACCTCAGTCTGCAGTACGAGACCCTGCGCCCGGCCGGGGACACCGACCAGGTGCTGGTCACCTACCACGCCGAGCCGGGCTCGCCCTCGGCCGAGTCACTGCGCCTGCTGGCGAGTTGGGCGGCCACCGAGCGCCAGGCGGGCTCCGTCGGGCGGGGCACCGAGCGGACGTCCGGGGCCGAGGAGGCCGAGCAGGCCCGGTAGCGGCGCCCGGTCCGCACGGCGCCCGGTCGGCACGGCACTCGGTCCGCACGGCGACTGGTCCGCACGGCACTCGGCAAGGGGTCGATGGTCCCGGGTCCGCCCGGGGCGATCGGCCCTTCTCGCCTTCGGCGGCCGGGCAGTTGACTGGACGGGACATGGACCACAGCAGCAGCACCCACCCCGCCGAGGGCACCGCCCCCGCCACCGCCGAGTACGACCGGCTGATCGCCCGCCACCACGCGATGCGCCTGCGTCGCACCCTCCTGGCCCCGCCGGCCTCCTCGGGCGGCGACCCCGGGTACGGCGACCCCGGCGGCCACGGCGACCACGCCCGCTACGGTGGCGACGACGGCGCCGCCGACCAGCAGCTGATCCGGCGGGACCTCGACCTGGTCGCCCCGCTCGCCGAGCTGATCGACCACCTCTACGCCGTCATGTTCCGGCGACGCCCGTACCTGCGCCCGCTCTTCCCCGCCTCGATGGAGTTCCAGCAGGCCCACCTGGAACGGATCTTCCGGCACCTCGTCGACCACCTCCACCAACCCGCCGAGCTGGCGCGGACGCTCCGTCAACTCGGGCGTGACCACCGGAAACTGGGCGTGCGGCCGGTCCACTACGAGGCCTTCGAGGAGGCCCTGTGCGCGGCCCTCCGGCACCGGGCCGGCCGGGACTGGACCGGGGAACTGGAAGCCGCCTGGGTGCGGATGCTGCGCTTCGCCGTCGGCGCCATGGTCGCCGGGGCCGACTCCGCGCTCACCGAACCCCCGTACTGGCACGCCGTGGTGACCGGCCATGAGCGCCGCCGCCCCGACCTCGCGGTGCTGCGGGTGCGCACCGGCGAACCGTACCCGTACCGCGCCGGACAGTACGGCACCGTCGAGCACCCCGCGCTGCCGCACACCTGGCGGCAGTACTCGATGGGCTGCGCCCCGCGCGCCGACAACGCCGTGGAGTTCCACGTCCGGCGGACCGGCCCCGGCGGGGTCAGCGCCGCGCTGGTCGACCACACCGACGTCGGCGACCGGCTGCGCCTCGGCCCACCGCGCGGCAGCCTGCTGCCCGAGGGTGACGCCCGCGACCTGCTGCTGGTCGCGGGAGGCACCGGCCTCGCCCCGATGAAGGCGATCGTCGAGCAGCAGGCCGCCCACCGGCCGCCCGGCCGCCGGGTCCACCTGTTCATCGGCGCCCGGGACCGAGCCGACCTCTACGACTGGCAGGCGCTCGCCGAACTCGGCCTGCACAAACCATGGTTGAGTATCACCCCGGTGACCTCCGGCCGCCTCGCCGACGCCGTCGCGTCGGCGGGTGACTGGCGCGAGCACCTGGCCTGCGTCAGCGGGCCGGCGGGCATGGTCGCCTCCGTCCGGGGCCGACTCGTGGCGACCGGGCTGCCCCCGGCCAGACTGCGCCACGACCAGGCGCTGCCGCACTAGCCATCGGCTGCCGCACTGGCCGTCGGCTGCCGCACTGGCCGTCGGCTGCCGACCGACGCCCGCCGGCCGTCAGCCTCCCGCCGGTCAGCGGAAGCAGTACGAGTCCGAGGAGGCGTCGCCGCCCGCGAGGTGGGTCTGGTGGACGCGCAGACCCCGGAAGTCCGCGCCGTGCGGGAAGAAGCGCTCGTCGACGCTCAGTCCGCCCGCCTCCGGGTCGGCGTCCAGCTTGACGATCCAGGGCTCGATGCCCGCCGGGTAGATCTGGTCGTCCCAGGAGCCGTAGAGGGAGTTGGTGACGTACAGCCGCCGGCCGTCCCGGCTGATCTCCACCATCTGCGGCGCCCCGCTCAGCGGCCGCCCCGGCTCGGCCGGGTGCGGGGTGCGGGCGACGACCCCGCCGAGCCGGACGGAGGAGGCCAGTCGGGGGTGGAACGGGTCCGAGACGTCGAACTGGAACAACTCGCCGGTGCCCCAGGCCGACACGTACAGCCAGCGGTCGTCCACCGAGAGGTTGATGTCGGTGACCAGCGGCGGCACCGCGCCGAACGGCTGCAGCGCGGGCGGCAGGTCCTCCGCCTTGGCCGGCTCGGCCGGGATGTCGATCACCTTCCGCGCGGTGAAGGCCGCGCCGTCCCGGTGCCAGAGCCAGATCGAGGAGGAGAGGTCCTCGACGTTCGCCACCACCCCGGCGAAGCCCCACTCCGCCTGCGGATCGTGCGCCGGGCGCAGCTCCAGCACCATCTGGTACTGGTCGCCGAGGTCGATCCGCTGCAGGTGCCGCCCGGAGTCCAGCTCCCAGAAGTGCAGCGCGTGCCCGTACTTGCGGCCCAGCAGCAGCTCCGGGACGACCCCGTCCTCGACCATCCACGGGGTGCCCCACTCGCTGGTGACGCCCACGTTGGTGCCCAGGTGCCACCAGACGTCGTACGCGAAGTGCTGCGGCCCGCGCTCGGTCTCCCAGGCGCGCAGCACCTCGAAGGTGGTGTGGTCCAGGATCGCCACCCCGCCCGGCCCGTCGGCGCCCTCGCCGGCGCCCAGGCAGGACAGGAAGACCCCGTCGGGGCCGCAGTGCAGGGTGTGCGGGCGCGAGTAGCCCGCCTCGGCCGCCAGCTCCTTCGCCTCGACGGTCTTCACCAGCCGCGGGCGCACCGGATCCGGCCGGGTGTCCATCACGTGCAGCCGGGAGGAGCGCAGCCCGGGCAGCAGCAGGAAGCGCCGCTCCGGGTTCTCGTGGCAGGCGTGCGCCAGCGCGCTGGAGCAGGCGTTCCACCCGAAGTGGTGCAACTCGTCGCCGAGGGTGGGGAGTTCGGCGAAGTTCAGCACCTGGCCGTAGGTCTCCGACGCGGGATCCGTGTCCACCGTGAGCAAGGCGTCCGGCCGCTCGCCCGCCCGGTCGAACCCGGCGACGTACGCGAGCTTCTCGGGCGGCGCGGCGATGGCCTCGGAGGCCGACCGGTAGAGCGACGGATCGGTGTGCCCGTGCTGCATGCAAACTCCCCAACTCGCCTGGTCCGTGCGGGAAGCGTTCCACAGGACCACCGGCGCACAGCAGGCGCACGAGGAGGGGCAGGGAGGCGCGGAGAGTACTGTGTGCCGGTGCAGAACAGCATTCGCGGGGGAACCTTCCACGGCCCGGTCGTCCAGGCCGACACGGCCCACGTCACGGTGAGCGCCACACCGCCGACGATCGGCGGGCTGCCGCCGCTGTCGTCCGTGTTCACCGGCCGGCGGCAGGACCTGACGGACCTCGCCACCCTGCTCGCCCCGGAGGGCCCGCCGGTGGTGGCGGTCACCGGCCTCGGCGGCATCGGCAAGACCACCCTGGCCGTCGCGGCCGGACACGCGCTGCTGGCCGCGGGCCACTGCGCCCTCGCCCTCCTCGTCGACCTGCGCGGCTACGACGAGACCCCGGTCGAAGCCGGCCAGGCACTCGACACGCTGCTGCGCGCCCTCGGCGTCCCGGCCGAACACATCCCCCCGGACCCGGAGACCAGGGCCGCCCTCTACCGCGACCAGCTGGAGCGGCACGGACGCGGCGTCCTCGTCATCGCGGACAACGCCTCCGCCGCCGAACAGGTGCGCCTCCTCCGGCCCCCCTCCGGCCGCCACCGCCTGCTGGTCACCACCCGCGAGACCCTCCCCAGCCTCGAGGCCCGCATCCACCGCCTCGGCGTCCTCGCGCCCGACGAGGCGGTGGCCCTCCTCGACACGTCCGTCCGGGCCGCCCGGCCGGATGACGACCGCGTCGCCGCCGATCCGGACCAGGCCCGCCGGATCGCCGAACTCTGCGGCAGCCTCCCCCTGGCGCTGCGCCTGGCCGCCGCCCAGCTCGTCCTCGACCCGCACCTGCGGCCGGAGGAACTCGCCGACGACCTGGCCGACGGCGCGGACCGCCTCGACCTCCTGCACGACGGCGAGACCGGCATGCGGCTCACCCTGGACCGCTCCTACCGCCGCCTCACGCCCGACCTGGCCGAGCTCTTCCGCCTGCTGGCCCTCAACCCCGGGCCCGACCTCGCCACCGAGGCGGCCGCCGAACTCCTCGGCCGCAAGCCCCGCGAGGCCCGCTCCCTGCTCGCCCGGCTGGCCGGCACCGCCCTCATCGAACAGAGCGCGGAGGGCGGCCGGTGGTACCTCTACGACCTGGTCCGCGACTACGCGGCGGACATGCTCGAGCAGCACCCGGACGGCGTGGGGGCGGCCCTCGGCCGCCTGCTCGACCACTACACGCGCATGGCGCGCCTCGCCGACGCGCGGGTGCGGGACCTGCCGTTCCGTACCGACGAGGACGGCTTCGGGGACCGGACCGAGGCGCTGCTGTGGCTGGAGCGCGAGCGCCTCAACCTGATCGCCGTCGTCCAGGGCGCGGCCGACGCGGGACTCCCCGAACTGGCGGTGCACCTGTCCTCAGTGGTGGCACCCCAGCTGGTCCGCGGGTTCCGGACCGACGACGCGCTGACCGTCACCAGTGCCGCCCTGGCGGCCGCCGTCCTGCTCGGGGACACCGAGGTGCACGCCCGGGCGCTCGGCAGTCACGGGGTGTCACTCGAACGCGCGCGGCGGTTCGTGGAGGCGGCCGAGGCACACCGCCTGGTCGCCGCGATCCACCAGGACCTCGGCGACCCGCTCGCGGAGGCGGACGCCCTCATGAACCTGGGCAACGCCCTGCGGGGGACTCGGGACTTCGACGCCGCGATCGAGGCCCAGCGCCGGGCACTCGACATCGTCAGGCGACTGGGCGGCCCGTCGGCGCAGGCGCGGGCGCTGATCAACCTCGGCGGTCTGCTGACCGAGGTCAGGAGGCTCGACGAAGCAGTCGAGCTGCTGCGGGCCGGCCAGGAGATCTTCGCGGAGCTCGGCGACCGCCACGGTGAGGCGACCGCCTGGGCGAGCGCCGGCACGGTCCTGGACCAACTGGGCAGCTTCGAGGAGTCGATCGACGCCCACCGGAGGGCCCTCGACGCCTTCCGGGACGTCGGTGACCGGCACAGCGAGGCGAAGGCTCTCGGCGGTCTCGGCACGGCCCTCGTCGGCGCCCGGAGGTACGAGGAGGCGGTCGAGGCCGCCGGGACGGCCTGCGCCGTCTTCCGGGAGCTCGACGATCCGCACGACGAGGCCCTGACCCGCTGGGCCCTCGGTTCGGCACTGACCGCACTCGGACGGTCGGAGGAGGCACTGGCGTCGCACCGTCGGGAACTGACGATCCACCGGGAGCTCGGCGATCCCCGCGGCCGGGCCGAGTCCGGGACCCGGCTCGCGAACCTGTTGCAGGAGCTGGGGCGCCACGACGAGGCCGAAGCCGCCCACCGGGAGGCACTGACGGCCTGCCGGGAGGCCGGGGACCGGGTGTCCGAGGCGATCGTCCTGACCAACCTCGGCAACTGCCTGGGTGCCGCGGGCCGCTTCGAGGAGGCGCTCGGTGTCTACCGGACGGCTCTCGCGATCGACGGCGATCCGGACGCCGTGGATCGCGCGGCGATGATCCTCTACCGGACGGCGGCCGCCCACGCCGGCCTGGGACAGGAGGAGCAGGGGATCGAGGCCCTCCACCGCGCCACGGACCTCCACGGCGAGTCCGGCAACGACGAGGGCGTGGCCCTGGTCCAGACGTACCTGGGGCACCTCCTCACCGAGGTGGGCCGGCCCGACGAGGCGGCCGGGGCGGCCCGTCGGGCCGTCGCCGTCTTCCGGCGGACGGGCGGCCGCGACGGGGAGGCGGCGGCCTGGAGCGTCCTCGGTGACGCCCTGCGCGCCGCGGGCGCCGAGGCGGGGGCGGAGGAGGCGTACGGGCGGGAGCGGGCGATCCTCGCCGAGCTGGAGCCGGAGCCGGAGATGGAACCGGAGGTGGAGCCGGAGATGGAGTCAGGGCCGGGGCCGGGGCCGGAGTCAGTGCCGGGGCCAGGGCCAGGGCCGGGGCCGTGGTCCCGGCCGGGCGTCCCGGTGGAGTGACCGGCCACCGAGCGGCCCGACCCTACCGGCCGGTATCGTCGTGGGCCGGAACGGGTGGTCACCTGCCACTACCGGCAGGCGGAGCGAAGGATCGGTGCGGCGGCGATGGAGTTTCGGGAAGACATCCTGGGTGCCCCCTACGAGGCGACGGAGCTGGAGCTCCGGCCGGATGCCGAGGGCCCGGTGTGCGCGACCCTGGTGCGCCGGCCGGTGCCCGGGGCGGAGCGGGCGGTGCTCTACATCCACGGGTACAACGACTACTTCTTCCAGACCAACCTGGCCGACCACTACAGCGCGCTGGGGTTCTCCTTCTACGCGCTCGACCTGCGCAAGTACGGCCGCTCGCTGCGCCCGCACCAGTCGCCGAACTTCGTCCGGAGCCTCGTCGAGTACGACGAGGAGATCGACGAGGCCGTGCGCATCATCCGGGAGGTGGACGGGCACCGGCAGCTGCTGGTGAACGGGCACTCCACCGGGGGTCTGGTGGCCGCGCTGTGGGCCGGGCGCCGGGCGGGGCGGGGGCTGGTGGACGGGCTGTTCCTCAACTCGCCGTTCCTGTCGATGCCGACCTCGCCGGCCGTGCGGACCGTCGGCGGGCCGGCCGTGACGGCGATCGGGCGGCTGGCGCCGACGCGCGTGCTGCCCTCCACGCTGAACCCGCACTACACGCACAGCCTGCACAAGGACCACAAGGGCGAGTGGGACTTCGACCTCACGCTGAAGCCCGCCGAGAGCTTCCCGCTGTTCGCGGGCTGGCTGTCGGCGATCCACCAGGGGCACCGGCGGCTGCGGCACGGCCTGGGCATCGACGTGCCGGTGCTGCTGATGGCCTCCACCAGGTCCATCGCCACCACCAAGTGGCACAACGCCCTGCACCACGCCGACGCCGTGCTGCGCGCCGACGACATCGCCGCGCAGGGGCCGAAGCTGGGCCGGCACGTCACGATCGTGCGGATCGAGGGCGGCATGCACGACCTGGTGCTGTCCGGTGAGGCGGCCCGGACCCAGGTGTTCGCCGAGCTGGACCGCTGGCTGACCGCCCACCTGGACGTGGAGCCGGCCGGAGAGCCCGCGTGACCTCCGAGCAGGACCGCGCGGACGCGTACGACGAGCAGGACGCGTACGACGAGCAGGACGAGCACGACGCGTACGACGAGCAGGACGAGTACGACCAGCACGACGAGCAGGACGAGCACGACGAGCACGACGAGCACGACGACCCCGTCCCGGTCGGGCGGCAGACCGACCTCGGCTTCGCCAAGCTGATGCCCGACATCGACCGGGACGGCGGCTGGCTGCTCACCCTGGACGGCACCCCGCAGTCGTACGTCGACCTCGCCGATCCGACCCACCTGGAGTTCGAGTACACCCGGCGCCTCGGCCACCTCGCCGACGCGCTCGCCCCCGCCGGGCAGCCGCTGGCCGTGCTGCACCTGGGCGGCGGCGCGCTGACCCTGCCGCGCTACCTGGCCGCCACCCGGCCCGGTTCGCGGCAACGGGTGGTGGAGGTGGACGGGCCGCTGCTGGCGCTGGTCGAGGAGCACCTGCCCTGGCGCGGCCCCGGCACGGACGTCTCCGCGACGGTCGGCGACGCCCGGGCGGCGCTGGCCGAGGTCCCGGCGGGCTCGCAGGACCTGGTGATCGCGGACGTGTTCCGCGGGTCCCGTACCCCGGCGCACCTCACCTCGGTGGAGTTCCTGCGGCTCGCGGCGGCCGCGCTGCGCGAGGGCGGCTGCTACGCGGCCAACCTGGCGGACGGCCCGCCGCTGGCCTTCGCCCGGGCGCAGGCGGCGACGGTGCGGGCGGTGTTCCCGTACGTCTGCCTGGTGGCGGAGGCGTCGGTGCTGCGCGGCCGGAGGTACGGCAACGTGCTGCTGGCCGGGTCCACCGCGCCGCTGCCGGAGGCGGAGTTGGCGCGGCTGTTCGCGGGCGACATCTTCCCGGCCCGGCTGGTGGCGGGGGAGGACCTGGCGGCCCTGGTGGGCCGGACCGCTCCGGTCGCGGACGCCGATGCGACCGACTCCCCGCCCCCGCCGGACGGCGCCTTCAGCGTCGGCTGAGCGGGCGGGAGGGCCGGCGGGTTCACCGCACCGGACGTCGGCCCGGCCGACCTCCGGTGCGGGCCGTCCCCACGGCGCGTCGGTGGACCCGAACGGCGCGTCGGCGGATCGGCCGGTGCGGCCCGGGTGTGAGAATCGGCGGGTCCCTGACGAGCGCCGTACCGGCGCGCGGCACGTCGAAGGAGCGAGCGATGACTGGCGGCGCGGAGCGGCCCGAGCTTGAGGCGGTGCCGGAGACGGCGCTGTGGACGCTGTGGCACCGGGCGCTGGAGGCCCGGCGGCCGGACACCGTGCTCCACGACCCCAAGGCCGTCGAGCTGGTGGAGCGGATCGACTTCCCGTTCGCCCAGCGCTTCGGCACCAACGGCCTCCAGGCCCAGCTCCAGGCCCTGCGCGTGGCCTGCTTCGACCGCGAGGTGGCGGACTTCCTCGCCCGGGAGCCGCGCGGCACCGTGGTTTGCCTGGGCGAGGGCCTGGAGACCCAGTACTGGCGGGTCGACAACGGGCGGGCCCACTGGCTGAGCGTGGACCTGCCGGACATGGTGGCGCTGCGCGGGAAGCTGCTGCCGCCGGGCCCGCGCCAGCGCTACCTGGCCGCCGACGCCACCGAACTCGGCTGGGCCGAGGAGGTGGACCGCGACCGCGCGGTGCTGGTCAGCGCGCAGGGGCTGTTGATGTACCTGCCGCCGGACCGGGTGAAGTCCCTGATCGCGGGCTGTGCGGAGCGCTTCCCGGGCGGCTCGCTGGTGCTGGACGCCGTGCCGCGGTGGTTCAGCCGTCTCACGGTGAGCGGGAAGATGCGTGCCCACGGCTACCAGGTGCCGCCGATGCCGTGGGCGATGGACGCGGGCGAGCGGGACAAGCTCCGCACCGCGAGTCCGGCGGTGACGGCGGTCCGGGAGGTCACGCCGACCGGTGGGCGCGGGCTCCTCGGCTCCCTGCTGCCCCTCGCCCTGGCCACCCCGCCCCTGGCCGCCCGCCACCCCTCCGTCACCGTCCTGGACTTCGCCGACCGGCCGCAGCAGGCGTAGCCGTCGTCGCAGCCGCACTCGTCACGGACCGTCATCAAAGTCCGTGATCACGGAACGTCATCACGGACCGTCATCAGAGCCGGGATCCAGGGACTCCCAGTGATTCTCAGGGGTTCTCCCGGGGGCGTCAGGCCAGTGGCGGGGCAGCGAGACCCGGGACTACTGTGGTGTCAGACGCCACCATCAGGGCGATCCCCCACGGGTTCGAATCCTCTGGGACCCGATCGCGTCCGGGATCCTGCAGATGTACGTGAGACATGCTGCGGACTTCCGATCTCCGATCTCCGATCTCCGCAGCTCGACATGCGAGTGCGAAGCGATGGCTGATTTCAGGGATGCCGAGCAGGCCGTAGGCGAGGCCAGGGATTTCTTCACGGAGGACGCGCGCCTCCACAGGATTCGCTACCACCTGCTCCGGCTCGGGGCCATGGCCCCGCTCAGCGAGCAAGAAGTCGACGAACTCGGAGAATTCGCCCGGCTCGTCTTCCTGGGGGACGGCGGCGCGGCGGATGTGGCCGCCAAGATCACGGGACGGCCCGACGCGAGCCCGCTGGCCGTCGCCCTCGCCTCGGTCGTTCCGACCCAGGAAGGCTCCGGGTTCTTCTCGGTCGACCCCAGGGAGGTCCTGACCAGCGCCATCTCCGCTGCCTACCTCTGCACCGGTCAACTGGCGGGAGTCGACCGTTCCCTCCTGGCCCCCGTGGGAGCGCTCGCCGGAGCGACCGCCGTCCTGCTGAGGCCCGTCGTCACGGAGAGCATCAGCGAGGTCTCCTCGGACGACTACCTGCGCATGCAGGACTGACCGGCCCGGCAGGACGGGACCGGCAGGCCCGACGGGCCCGGCCGGTCAGCGCGGCGTGACGCCCCGTCGGCGTCAGGACGACGGGCCCGGTGAGGGCCTATCCGGCGGCGACCCGGACGACGCCGGTCACCGTTCCCTGGAACACCACCCCGCCCGGTGCGATGGTGCCAGCCATCTGCAGGGTGTCGTAGAGGGCCCCGATGCCCAGCCGGTGGGCGCGGACGACCGTCCCGGTCTCCGGGTCGATCTCGGCGTAGTCGTACGGGTCGAGGAGCGTGGTGGTGCCGGTGCCGGGGATGAGCGGCTCGCGCAGCACGGTGTGGATCAGCCCGTCGGCGGTGGAGAGGAAGGGCACCGCCGAGGAGCGTGCCCGGACGTCCCACGCGAGGTCGCAGCCCGAGCCGTCGGGGCGGACGTCCACCCGGGAGAGCCCGCCCCGGAAGCCGCCGCCGGACGCCGGGACGCTCGGCCCGGCGTCCGCGGGCAGCTTCGGGTAGGGGTAGCCGTAGGTGCCGGCGATGAACACGGCGTTGCCCGCGCCGATCGGTGCGTTCTCGCTGCCGCTGCCGCCGGCCTTGAGCACGGGGACGGAGCAGACGCGCTCGCCGCTGTCGGCCCGGTAGACCAGCAGGTCGGCGGTGGGTGCGGCGTTGTCGACGATGGCGAGGTAGTCGGTGCCGGTGCGCGGGCCGAAGAACACCGGGGTCGAGCCGGTGCCCCAGCTGAGCTGGCCGGGCTTGCGGCCCGGGCCCCGGTCGTAGGCCTGGCGCCAGAGGGTGCGCGGGGTGCCGTCGGGGTCGGCGGTGAGGAGGTAGAGGGCGTGGGTGGTGGCCACCGCGGTGCCGCCGGGCGCGGTGGAGATCGAGTTGGCGGTCTTCTCGCCCGCGGGGAGGGCGAGGGTGCGGACCGTCCCGGTCCGGTCGTCGGCCGTGCCCACCACGCCGCCGGCGGTGGCGAACCAGACCCGGCCCTGCCAGTCCGGGGCGATGCCGACCGAGCCGTCGCCGTCGGGTATGGCCGTGGCGAGCGGGAGCGAGCTGTCGACGGACAGTTGCCAGTCGCCCGCGGCCGTACGCCGGTGGGCGATCCGTAGCAGGGTGCGGGTGCCGTCGATGACGACCAGCCGGTCGCGGTGGTCCAGGTAGGCGTAGACGCCGCCGAGCAACGTCCCCTTGGTGAGCGGGAGTTCGGCGAGCGAGTCGCCCGACTCGGGATCGAGCAGGTGGACCGTCGGGACCTGGCCGAAGATCGTGGTGCAGAGCGTGACGAGGTAGCCGTCCGAGCCGGCCAGGACGGTGGGGCAGGCGGATGCCAGCGCGGTGCGGTGCGAGGTGAGCTCGCCGGGGCCGGGGCCGGGCAGCGACGTGGCGTCGGAGGAGCCGGTGTCGCCGTGCATGGTGGCCGTGCCGTCCGGGCCCGCGTACGGATTGTGCGGCGGCAGCGGACCGTACGAGGGCGCGGCCCCGGACGCGGCCGAGGTCTGGGCGGGGGCGGCGAGGGCCAGCAGGGCGGCTGCCGAGAGGGCGGCCGCGCGCAGGAGCGGCTTGAGGCGCATGGAGGTGTCCCGTGGTCGGAGGGAGGCGGACAGCGGTGCGCACCGCCCGGCCCCGCGACGCGGGAGGGAGTCGGAAACCCGGCAACAGCCGGGCGGGCCACCGCACTTACCGGGCGCGGTGACAGATCGCGGAGCACGCACGGGCCAGGTCGACGTCGAGTCGACGGCTCAGGTGGGCGTGGCGATCCATGGGCACCATCGTGCTGTGCTGACGCTCCGTCTCGCAACGCCGTCTCACATCACGGGCGGGAGCGGGCCGGCGAGGGCCGGCACCCGGTGGGACCAGGGGCGGGCGCGTTCCAGCTGCCCGGCGAGCCGCAGCAGGGTGGCCTCGCCGCCGACCCGGCCGAGGAAGTGGACCCCGATCGGCAGGCCGGCGCCCGACGCCGTGTCCGCCGCCGTGTCCGCCGCTGTGGCCGTCCGCGTGGCCGCTGCCGTGTCCGACCCTGGGTCCGGCGCTGTGCCCGACCAGTACAGCGGGACGGACATCGCGGGTGCGCCGGTGAGGTTGGCGACGACGGCCGGGAAGGCGACGAAGGGGGCGCTGTGCCGGGCCGTCCGCCAGGGGTCGTCCTCGGTGGAGGTCATCTCCCCGAGGGGGAGCGGTGGTTGGGCGAGGGTGGGGGTCAGCCAGAGGTCGTAGCGCTCGAAGAAGCGGGCGACGGCCCGGGCGTACTCCTGCAGGGTGGTGACGGCGAGGAGGTAGTCGCCGCCGCCGACCCGACGGCCGTGCTCCGCGTAGGCGCGGGTGTACGGCTCCAGCTCCTCCGGCCGTGGTTCGCGGCCGAGTTCCCGGACCCAGTAGGCGAGGATCCAGGCCATCGCCGCGCCGTAGACGGTGCCGATCGCGGCGCCGACCGGTTCGGTGATCGTCGGCAGGTCGCGCTCCTCCAGGTCGTGCCCCAGCGCCTCGCACAGCGTCACCGCGTCCCGCAGCGCGGCGACGCAGTCGGGGTGGACGGGGTGCGGTCCCGCCGGGCGCGGGCTGTAGGCGATCCGCAGCCGTCCCGGGTCCCGGTCCACCTCGGCGGCGAACGGCCCGGCGGCGGGCGGGGCCGGGTACGGGTCGCCGGCGGCCGGTCCCGCGACGGCGTCGAGCAGCGCGGCGGAGTCCCGGACGGTCCGGGTGACGGCGTGCTCGACGGCCCAGCCGCCGAAGGCGTCGCCGTACGCGGGACCGAGCGGCACCCTGGCCCGGGTGGGCTTGAGGCCGAACAGTCCGCAGCAGGAGGCGGGGAAGCGGATGGAGCCGCCGGCGTCATTGGCGTGCGCGGCCGGGACGAGGCGGGCGGCGACGGCCGCGGCCGAGCCGCCCGAGGAGCCGCCGGTGGTGCGGGTCGGGTCCCAGGGGTTGCGGGTGGGGCCGTGCAGGAGCGGTTCGCAGGTCGGGGCCATGCCGAACTCCGGGGTGTTCGTCTTGCCGAGGAGGACCAGCCCGGCGGCGCGCAGCCGCCGGACGAGTTCCTGGTCGTGGCGCGAGACGTGGTGCCGCAGGAAGGCCGAGCCCTCGGTGAAGCGGACGCCCTCCTGCTCGGTGGCGAGGTCCTTGACCAGGTACGGAACGCCGGTGAACGGGCCGTCCGGCAGCCCGGCGCGGACCTGGTCCAGGGCCCGCTCGAAGGCGGGGGTGACGACGGCGTTGAGCCGCGGGTCGAGGCGTTCGGTGCGGGTGATCGCGGCGGTGACCAGCTCCTGCGCGCCGACCTCCCCGCTGCGGACGAGTGCGGCCTGCCCGGTGGCGTCGAGGGCGGCGAGCCGGTCGACGTCCCCGGGGGTGAGCGTGGTGGTCACGGCCGGGCCTCCAGGACGATGTTGACGGGCGCGCTCTCCTGCGCGATGCGCCGTACCCGGGTGAGTCCGCCCGCGGCGAGGACCTCGCGCAGCTTGGCCTCGCCGGCCATCGCGCCGAGCGCGGCGGCACCGGTCTGGGCGAGCGAGGACGGCGTGCAGACCAGGGTGGAGATCGCGTAGCCGATCCGGGCGTAGGGGTTGGCGAAGTCGTCGGCGAAGCGGTCGGCGGCGAGCGGTTCGACGACCAGGACGACGCCGTCCTCGGCGAGGGCGGAGCGGGCGTGCGCGGCGGCGGCGACCGGGTCGCCCATGTCGTGCAGCGAGTCGGTGAAGGTGATGAGGTCGTAGCCGTCACCGGGGAAGCCGGCCGCGTCGGCGACCTCGAACACGGCCCGCCCGTCCAGCCCGGCCTCCGCGGCGGCCGCACGGGCGTGGGCGATCGAGGCGTCGTCGGGGTCGAAGCCGGTCACGGTGCTGCGCGGCCAGCGCTCGGCGATCAGGATCGAGGACAGGCCGTGGCCGCAGCCGAGGTCCGCGACGGCGGCGCCGGCTTCGAGCTTCGGCACGATGCCCTCGACGGCGGGGATCCACTCGGCGATCAGGCCGTGCACGTAGGCGGGGCGGGTGAAGCGCTCCTGCGCCCGGCCGAGAGCCGGGTGGTGCTCGCCCCAGCCCATCCCGCCGCCGGTCCGGAAGAACCCCTCGACCCGGTCGAGGTCCGCCCACAGCGCCTGGAACCCGGGGAAGACGCCGATCAGCGAGGTCGGGGCCTCGTCGTCGGCGAGGACGGCGGCGTACTCGCCGGTGAGGGTGAAGCGGTCCGCGGCCGGGTCGTGCTCCAGGTAGCCGGCCACCGCCACGCCGCGCAGCCACTCCCGCACGTACCGCTCGACCAGCCCGGTCCGGGCGGCCAGCTCGGCGGACGTGAGCGGCCCCGCACCGGCCAGCGCCCGGAACAGGCCCAGTCGGTCGCCGAGCACGATCAGCGGTGCGGTGCAGCCGACGCCCAGCTCGCCGAAGACGTGGCCCATCGCCGCTTCGAGCCGCTCGCCGTCCAGGGCCGCGGTGTCGTCCGGGGTCACCGCGTCGTTCAGGGCCACCGTGTCGTTCGGGGTTGCCATCTCGATCACCTCTCTCGGGACGTACCGGTGACCAAGAGGCGTGAGAACCCGACTCACACCCCGTGAGGCGGCGAAGACGACGGCATGGCACCCGAAGCGATCACCACGCGCGCCGTCGCCGGTTCCCCCGGCCGCCGCACGCGGTGGGGGAACCGGCAGGGCGGTCGGAGCGGGTCAGTAGACGCTGACGCCGTACGCGGCGAGCGCCTCGTTGACCGGCTGGAAGAAGGTCGTGCCGCCGGCGGTGCAGTCGCCGCTGCCGCCTGAGGTGATGCCGAGGGCCTTGGTGCCGTCGTACAGCGGGCCGCCGGAGTCGCCGGGTTCGGCGCAGACGTTGGTCTGGATCATGCCGCGGACGGTGCCCCCGTCGGAGTAGCGGACGGTGGCGTTGAGCCCGGTGACCTTCCCTCCGTGGGTGCCGCTGGTCGACCCGGTGCGCTTGACCGCCTCGCCGACGAACGCGTTCGGGGCGGAGGAGAATCCGCCGGTGTGGCTCAGGGCGCCGTTGTCGTAGCGGACCAGCGCGTAGTCGTTCCCCGGGAAGCTGGAGCCGACGGTCGCTCCGATCAGGGTGGTGTGGCCGGAGTTGGTGTACCAGGTGTTCGCGACGTTCCCGCAGTGCCCTGCGGTGAGGAAGTAGTAGGTGCTGCCGCTCACCACGTTGAAGCCGAGCGAACACCGGTACTGGCCGCCGTAGACGGCACTGCCGGCGGCGAGCAGCGGGCGGAAGACGCCGGGGGAGCGCTGGATCCGCAGGGCGGCGCCGGGGCCGGCGGCCTGCTCGATCCTGGCGATCGCGGTGGGGGAGACGGTGCTGTCCGCCGTGACGACGACGCGGCCGCTCGCCTGGTCGGTGTACCAGGCGATGCCGTTGACGTCGGTCCGCTGCACGGCGTCGCTCACCGCCGCGAGCCGGGCCGCGCCGGTGGACGGTGCGGGCGCGGTGGACGGTGCGGCGGTCGCACTCGGTGCGGCGACCGCGGTGGCGGACAGCAGGCCGACGACGGCGGCGAGCAGGCGGGTGGTCCTCGCGGTGCCGGTGTGGGGGGTGGTGCGCGTGGTCCTCACTGGTCTCCTCCTGGGAGTGAGAGGCCCCCGAGGGTGTGGGGGCCGTGAGGCGCGGTCAGGGAGTGCGCAGGCACCCGTCGGTGCCCATGGGGGTGCCTCGGCGGGTGATCTGCTCCTGACAGGCGCTGACGGGAAGTATGGGGAGGCCCGAGGAACGGCACAAGGCCCCGGACACGCCCTGCACACCATCTCGACAACCCCGTGCGCCGCCGCCGCCCGCCGCCGCCCGTCGCCGCCCGCCCCGGGCCGGCTCAGCCGCCCGCGGGGACCCGGAGGGAGCCGTAGCGCTGCATCCGCTGCCAGCGCAGCCGGGATCCCGCGAGCGCGGTGAAGACCGACTGGATCACCACCAGGTACATCAGCTGCCGGTAGACGAACTGCTGCAGCGGCAGGCTCCACAGCGGTCCGAGCCGTTCCCCGTCCAGCCGGAACGCGTAGGCGCCCATCAGCATCTGGACGAGCAGGAAGGCCGCCCACAGTCCGGTGATCCGCACCGGGTCGAGGAACACCAGTCCGTACAGCGCGAACACGTCGACCACCGGCGCGAGCAGGGGCAGCAGGACCTGGAACATCAGCAGGTAGAGCAGCCCGCGCCGGCCCAGCTTGCCGGCCTGGCCGCCCTGGACCAGGGCGCCGCGGTGCTTCCACATGGCCTGCAGGGTGCCGTAGCACCAGCGGTAGCGCTGTCGCCACAGGGCGCCCAGCGAGGCGGGGGCCTCGGTCCAGGCCTTGGCCCGCTCCTCGTAGACCACTCGCCAACCGGCCCGGCAGAACGCCATGGTGAGGTCGGTGTCCTCGGCGAGGGTCTCCTCGCCCACACCGCCGACGGCCAGCAGTGCGGAGCGGCGGAAGGCACCGACGGCGCCCGGCACGGTGGGCATGCACTCGGCGAGGTCGAACAGCCGGCGGTCCAGGTTGAATCCGACCACGTACTCGATGTGCTGCCAACGGCCCAGCAGACCACCGCGGTTGATCACCTTGGCGTTGCCGGAGACCGCGCCGACCGAGGGATCGGCGAAGGGCTGGACGAGCCGGCGGACGGCGTCCGGCTCGAACACGGTGTCACCGTCGACCATCACCAGCAGCTCCGCGCGGGCGGCCGCGATGCCGGTGTTGAGGGCGGCCGGCTTCCCCGCGTTCTCCTGCCGGATCACCCGGGTGTACGGCAGGGCCAGCGACTCGACGAGCTCGGCGGTGCCGTCGGTGGAGCCGTCGTCGACCACGATCAGTTCCACCGGGTGGTCGGAGGCGAGCAGGGAGCGCAGCGCGGCCTCGATCCCGGCGGACTCGTTGTACGCGGGCACGATCACGCTGACCGGCTGGGTGACCGGCGGCCCCCAGGGGCGGCGGCGCAGTCGCTTGTGCCGGCGGGCGGCCACGAGGACGGCGACGGCGCGCAGCAGGCTGATCGCGCCCGCCGCCCACAGCAGCCAGCCGAGGGCGGTGAGCGTCCAGTCGCCGCCGCGGAGGAGCCAGAGGAACGCGGTCCCCTGGAGCCGGTCCGCGGTCCCGGCCGGGTGCACGGGGTCGGCGAGGCCGACCGAGTCGCTGACGGTGGCGAAGTGCAGGCCGCGGGCCTTCAGCCGGGGCAGCAGGTCGGCGAGCGCGGCCACGGTCTGCGAGCGGTCGCCGCCGGCGTCGTGCAGGAGCACGATCCGGCCCGGGCCGCCCGGGGCGTCGTCGAGGGTCTTCACGATCTGCGCGGTCCCCGGGCGGCGCCAGTCCTCGCTGTCCCGGGTGGTGAGCACGGTCAGGTACCCGGCCTGCCCGGCCTGCCGCACGGCGTCCCACTCGCGGTCGTCCAGGGCGTCCGGTTCGGAGGAGTACGGCGGTCGCAGCAGGGAACTGGTCACCCCGGCCGAGCCGGCCAGGGCGAGCTGGGTCTCGCGCAGCTCCAGCGAGCGGCGCCAGCCCGGCGCCGGGCCGAGGTCGGTGTGGGTGAAGGTGTGCACGCCGATCTGGTGCCCCTCGGCGACGATCCGGCGGATCAGGTCCGGGTGGGCGGCCGCCTGGGCGCCGACGACGAAGAAGGTGGCGTGCACCCCCTCCTGGCGCAGTACGTCGAGGATCCGCGGGGTCCAGGTCGGATCGGGGCCGTCGTCGAAGGTGAGGGCGACGGTCCCGGGCTTCGGGACGGCGCTGCGCGGCTGGGGTCCGGCGGCGTCGATGACCGGACCGCCGTCGCGGATCGACGCCGGCACGGTGGTGGCGCCCGTGTGCGCGGCCGACTGGTCGGGGCGGTCGTCGAAGCTGTGCTGGGTGTACCCCTGGAGCAGCAGGGCGCCGGAGAGCGTGAGGAGCAGGGCCGTGAGCAGCCACCAGTGGGTGCGCAGCGGGCCCTGCCGGACGACTCCGCGCCGGCCTCGGCGGACGCGCGCGGGGACGGGGGCTCGTCGTCGACGGGTTGTGCTCATGGCGCTGCTTTCGTGGGGCGGGGAGTGTGCCGCGGGGCGTGGCGGGGCGTCAGGGCTTGACGGGCTTGTTGCCCGAGTTCCCGGGCGGGGTGGTCGGGCGGCCGTGCCCGGGTGTGGGCGTGGCGGTGGGCGGGGTCTTCGGCGGTGCCGAGGCGGTGGTGACGGGGGTCGGCGGAGCGGGGGCCGCCGGGGAGGTCGGCAGGTCGGCGGGTTCGGTGGGCCGGTCGGTCGCCGAGGGGCGGTGGACGCCCACCGGTGGGGTGCCGGCCGGGCGGGTGGGCACGGCCGTGGACGGCGCACCGGGCCGGGCCGCCGCTTCCGGTGCGTCGGACGGCGCGTCGGGAACCGTGGCCGCCGGTGCGGGCGCGCTCGGTGCGGGTGGCTGGGGCAGCGGGAGGAACGGCGCGTCCACGGTGGGGCCGCCGAGCAGGGTGCTGCCCAGCAACGCGAGGTAGCCGCCCGCCGGTACGGCCAGCACCGCACCGAGCCGACGGATCCGGCGCTGACGGCGGCCGGAGCCGTCGACGAAGACGGGCGGGGGCACCGGCGCGGCCGGCTGGTCCTCGGCGGGGGTGGCGGCCGGCTGCTCCAGGGCGTCGGTGATGGCGGGGAGGGCGACGGCGCCGGGGAGGGCGACGGCGCCGGGAAGGGCGGCGGTGGACGGCTCCAGCGCGTCCTCGGGCCACGGGAGGTGGCCGGCGGGATCGTCCACGGGGGCGAGGGGCTCGGTCGGCGGCCCGTCCGCTCCGACGACGGGGGCACCGGGGAAGTACCTCGGTACCAGCGGAGGGTGGGACTGCTCTCCGGCGGTCGGCCACGGGCCGTACGACGTGACGGGCACGGTGTCGGGTCCAAGCGTTGTCGGTTCAGGGGGCGACCCGGACCGCCGACCCACCGGCACCGGTGGGCGGCGCGGTGCCGCGGTCGTACCTGTACAGCGCCGACTCGCGGCGTGCCGTCACACCTGACCCCCGGACCTCCCGGATCGGGCCGTACCGCCGGTTCCGGCCGAGGTCAGGGGCACTTTGCCGAATCTTGAAGAAATGCCGGTCGGCCTGGAACCATGGTGTGCGGCCGCACGTCGTACCGACGGGTGAAGGCCGGGGGGACAGGCCGCCCGGCACGTTACGCTGCCTTGAGGGGGAGCGGCGTCGTGCCGCCATCGGACAACCGCCGGGACGGGCGTGCGGCTCCACGGGGAGCGCGGCCGGCCCCGACCTGCCACGGAGGTACTGGCCTTGCACATCGACGCCTGGATCGAGGGCATTCCACCGACCGCGGTGTACGCCGTGGTCGGTCTGATCATCGGGATCGAGTCGCTCGGCATTCCGTTGCCCGGCGAGATCGCCCTGGTCACGGCGGCCCTGATGTCGGTCAAGGGCGTGGTGAGCCCCTGGGGCGTGGCGGGTGTCGCGATCGCCGGCGCGATCATCGGCGACTCGATCGGCTACTCGATCGGCCGCAAGGGGGGCAAGCCGCTCTTCGAGAAGCTGGGACGCAAGTTCCCCAAGCACTTCGGGCCCTCGCACCTGGCCACCGCGGAGCGCTCGTTCCAGAAGTGGGGCATGTGGGCGGTCTTCTTCGGCCGCTTCATCGCGCTGCTGCGCATCTTCGCCGGTCCGCTGGCGGGCGCGCTGAAGATGCCGTACTGGAAGTTCCTGATCGCCAACGTGCTGGGCGGCGTGGTCTGGGCCGGCGGTACGACGCTGCTGGTCTACAAGGTGGGGAAGAGCATCGAACCGTGGCTGGCGCGGTTCTCCTGGGCGGGCCTGGCCGCGGCGATCGTGATCGGCGGCCTGTCGGCCTGGATCATGAAGCGCCGGGCCGCGAAGACGCACGCCAGGATCGAGGCGGAGGAGGCGGCCGCGGCCGCCGCGGCCAAGGCGGCCGTCTCGGAGTGACGGCAACCGGCGACGGACCGTGACCGGCGGCCGTCCCGGAGCCATCGGGCCCTCGGAGTAGCATCGGCGGAGTACCTGCCGATCTTGCACTCTGGAGGGCCCGATGACGTTGCAGCCGACCTGGGACGCCGTGGACGCGTACTTCTCCGAGCAGCTCGTCGGGCACGATCCGGTGCTGGAGCGCGCGGAGGCCGCCGCCGACGCGGCCGGGCTGCCGAAGATCGCGGTGGCCCCCAACCAGGGCAAGCTGCTGCACCTGCTGGCGCTGACCCAGGGCGCGAAGCGGATCCTGGAGGTCGGCACGCTCGGCGGCTACAGCGCGATCTGGCTGGCCCGGGCGCTGCCCGCGGACGGCACCCTGATCACCCTGGAGATCGACCCCCGGCACGCCGAGGTGGCCCGGGCCAACCTGGCCGCCGCCGGCCTGGAGAAGGTCGCCGAGGTGCGGGTGGGCCGGGGTGCGGACTCCCTGGCGGAGCTGGTGGAGCAGGGCGTGGAGCCCTTCGACCTGGTGTTCATCGACGCGGACAAGCCGAGCAACCCCGAGTACTTCCGCCGCGCGCTCCAGCTGACCCGGCCGGGCTCGCTGATCATCGTCGACAACGTGGTGCGCGGCGGCGCCGTCGCGGACGCGGACAGCACCGACCCGGCGGTGGTCGGCACCCGGGCCCTGCACGAGCTGATCGCGGCCGAGTCGAAGGTCACCGCGACCTCGGTGCAGACGGTCGGCAGCAAGGGCTACGACGGCTTCACGCTCGCCCGCGTCCAGGGCTGAGCCTTCGTCGCGCGAGCGCGTGCGGCGAGTACGGAAAGAAGGAGCGGAGAGAACGTGCGGATCGGACTGCTGGGCACCGGCCCCTGGGCGGAGCGGGTGCACGCGCCCGTACTGGCGGAGCACCCCGGGCTGGAGTTCACCGGCGTCTGGGGCCGCCGGCCGGAGGCCGCCGAGGCGCTGGGCGCGGCGCACGGCGTGCCCGGGTACGCGGACCTCGACCGGCTGCTGGCCGACGTGGACGCGGTCTCCATCGCGCTGCCGCCGTCCGTGCAGCCCGGCCTGGCGCTACGGGCCGCCGAGGCCGGCTGCCACCTGCTGCTGGACAAGCCGGTCGCGCTGACCGTGCCGGACGCCCGGGCGGTGGCGGAGGCGGTGCGTGCGCACAAGCTCGCCTCGGTGGTGTTCTTCACGGTGCGCTTCGGCGGCCCGCAGATCCCGTGGATCGAGGAGCAGGCGGCGAAGGGCGGCTGGTTCACCGGCCGCTCCGACTGGCTCGGCTCGGTGTTCGCGCCGGGCAGCTCCAGCCCGTACGCGGCCTCGCCGTGGCGCGAGGAGAAGGGCTCGCTGTGGGACGTCGGCCCGCACGCGGTGTCCCTGCTGCTGCCGGTGCTGGGCGACGTGACGCAGGTGACGGCGGTGGCCGGCCCGCTGGACACCGTGCACCTGGTGCTGCGGCACGCCGGCGGCGCGTCCAGCACGCTCGCGCTCAGCCTGACCGCGCCGGTCGCGGCGGGCGGGACGGGCATGGAGCTGCGCGGCGAGCACGGGGTGGTCCGGCTGCCGGAGCGCGGCGAGGGCCCGCTCGCCGCCCTGCACCGGGCGCTGGACGCGCTGCAGTCCGCCGCGGCCACCGGCGAGCCGCACCCCTGCGGGGCGGACTTCGGGCTCCGGGTGGTGGAGATCCTGGCCGGCGCCGAGCGCTCCCTCGCGGTCGGCGGGCCGGTGGACGTCTGAGGCCTCCGGGGGCCGGCCTCCGGGGGCCGGCCTCTGGGGTTCCGAGGTCTCTGGGGTTCCGAGGTCTCGGACGTCTCCGAGGATTCGAGGGGCTGACGGGCCGGGCTCGGGACGGCGGGCGGGGCATCTCGGGTGCCCCGCCCGCCGTCAGCCGTTTCAGATGCCGAACGGCGCCGCGTAGCGGACCGTGCCGGCCGGCAACGGGTGCCCGGCGTCCAGGGCGAGGGCCATCAGCGCCTCGTCCGGGACCTCGACGGAGAGGCCGATGCCGTACGCGGACGCCCGGGTGAAGCCGAACCGGGGGTAGTACTCCGGGTGTCCCAGGACGACGACGTGGCGCTCGCCGAGTTCCGTCGCCGCGGCCAGGGCGGCGCGGACGGCCGCGGAGCCGGCGCCGGTGCGCTGGTACTCCGGGAGGACGGCGCACGGGGCGAGGCACAGAGCGGGGACGTCGCCGATGTGGCAGCGGGTCAGCAGGGCGTGGCCGACGGGCCGGTCGTGCGCGTCGGTAGCGACGAGGGACAGTCCGTCGATCCAGGCGGGGTCGACGCGCAGCGCGTCGACCAGGTCGGCCTCGGCCGGTGACCCGAAGGCGGCGGTGTTGACGGTGCGGACGGTCGGGACGTCGGCGCCGGTCTCGGCGCGGGTGGTCCAGGTGCGCATGGTGGATGAGGATCCGTTCCACGAGAAGTACGGGGCCCCGCGAGCTCACGCTCCCGGCGGGGCGGGACAGGAGGAGGTCAGGCCGCGGCCCGGGACGTGAGGGAGACCCGGACGCTGCGCTCGGCGGCCGTGCGCGCGGTCATCAACCTCACCTCCCTCTGCTTCTCTGCTCCTGAACGGCACGTACTCCGATGGAGTGTACCGGAGCCGAACGGGCCGGGGTGGGTTTGTACCGTCGCCCGCGCCCCGCCCCCGCTCAGACCGGCGGCAGGGGCGGCCGGGAGGTACCCGGGCGGCGGTCGGTGGGGCGGGCCGGCGGGATGACGGGGGCGCGGAAGTCGCGCGGGCCGGTCCACAGCGCGGGGACGGCGTCGCTGCGGCGGGCCAGTTCGTACGCCAGGGCCTCGTAGTTGACCCGCCAGCCGTGGAAGTGCGCCCAGGCGTCCTCGACCGGGCGCTCCCGCGGGAAGCCGGCCGCCGTGATCATCGCGACGGCGCCCAGGTACTCGGCGTAGGTCAGCCGGATCGGGACGTCCGGGTCCGGGTCCGGGTCGAACGGGATGCGCAGCGAGCGGGCGATGTCGCGCATCGCGGTGAACCCGGCGCGCAGGACCAGCCGGGCCTCGGGCGGGGCCGAGCGCGGGCACAGGGCGAGGTGCAGGGCGGCGGCGTCCATCACGGCGATCAGGCCGACCACCCAGCTGCGGTTGGGCTGCGGGGAGCGGAAGGAGAGCAGCACCGGGTAGTTGGAGTGGCTCTCCCCGATGTCGGCGGCCAGCCGCTCCCAGTCCCGGTAGAGCTGCGGGAGCGCGGTCTCGGTGTCGACGAGGGACTGCCGGGCCAGCAGCTCCGGCCCCCAGGCGGGCTCGCCGGCCCGGGACTGCAGCAGCGTCACCTCGGTCTCGCGGCGCTGGTAGGCGGCGTAGAGGGTCGGCAGGTAGGAGATCTGCAGGGCGATCACCAGCGGGCCGCTGGCGGCCGCCATGAAGTCGATCGCGGACAGCTGCAGCCGCTCGCCGCTCGCGAAGCCCAGGGTGAACAGGCTGGAGCCGGCCTCCCGGATGGCGATCGTCCAGCTGAACTCCGAGGTGCCGTGCAGCAGCAGCGTGTACGCGAGGAGCATCCCGCTGAGCCACACCGTGAGCATGCCCAGCAGCACCAGCGGCGCCAGCCAGGTGAGCGCCCGGTCCTGCGCGCGGTAGCCGCCGACCGGCGCGGCGGAGAGCCGCAGCACCGTCCGCAGCACCACCCAGAGCCGGTTCACCAGGGACGAGTAGAGCCCGCGCGGGACGACCAGCGTGCGCAGGATGCTGCCGACGACCAGCAGGAGCAGCAGCGCACCGAGCACGGTGTGGATCAACCTCATGGCGCCATTCTGACGGTCGGTCGGGGATGCGGCGGTCGATCACTGGTGATCAATGTCTGTCGAGGCGTGGGGAGCGGGCGGATTCGCCGCGTTGAAACGTCTGCAACTCCCGTGTGGGTCAGCGGAGATGATGCAGGTGGCAGTCGTCCCGGAAGGCCGCGGCGGCCGCGACGGTGTCGAAGCGTCCGATCCGCCCGGATCGGCCCGGAACGCGGAGGAATTCCCTGCGCTCTCGGCGCGGCGCCCGACCGCCTCCGGGCCTGGCTGCGTGATCGACATCACGTGGCCAGAGTGAAACCCTGTCACGCCTCTTGTCGCTCTCTTGGCGGAGATGATCAGCTCGTACGCCATCGACCCGACCGGCACGCCGAACAAGAGGGCCGTGAAGGTCTACGAGGAGGACAAGACCGGGACGGACGACGTGATCGAGGCCGCCAAGGAGACCGGCGTCGATCCGCGAATCGTCGAGGTCGCCAAGGACAACCTCATGGTCAAGCGGCACGACGGCCCGGTGGGGCCGGGCGAGGAGACATCCTGAGGGACGTCCACATCGAGGCGAAGCTCTTCGAACTCGGCCTCCCCTATCCCAGCAGCCACCCGGATGCCTGGAACGGGAACGAACCGAGAATCCACCCCGAGCACTTCGGTGCGCACAGTCTCGTGCCGAAGAGCTTCCACCCGGGAGAGGTGTCGGCGGACGGATCCCTCAAGCACTGGGAACTCTTCGGTCCACCGCACCCACGGAACGCGTCGCCGCAGACCTCTCGAACCTTGATATCGTAGTCGACGCCCTCATCCCCCGACTCCGCGCGAGAGGGGTTGTCAAGTGAACGAGAATTCCGTTCAGTTGATGGTCGACCGCCTCAAGGCCATCGAGTGGTCGGCCTACCAGGAAGGGCAGGACAAGGCCTTCTCCCGCGCGGCACTCATGAGGGAATACCTCCGGCGGGCCGCACTCTGGCTCGACGCCTACGGGGACACCGACGAGTGGCCCTTCTTCGACCTGGCGGCCGTGGTGGCGCCGGCCGTCCGGGCCGACCCGGCGGTGGTCTCGGACACCGAGGACTTCGTCGAGGAGGCCTCCGCTTCCTGGCACGCCGTCGAGTGCTCGGCGGCCGCCGTCCAGTGGGCCGCCCTGCGTGACACCTCCGGCCTCCTTCTGCCCCCGCTGCCCGAGCCCTTCGAGCCCCTGATCCGACTCTACGAACGCGGCGGCGCCGGCTTCTCCTACGCCAATGGCTTCCTCGACTTCGGCATGCTGATGGTCAAACGCGGCACGTGGCGCTCGCACCTCTCCTCCGACCCGGTCATCGAGCTCGACGAGGACACCCTCGACGCCCTCGACGAACGGAGCTGGGCCGAATTCCGGGCCCTGGCCGCCCGCGCCACGCCCTCGACCGACAAGAGCTGACCGACACACGTGATCACCGTGAGCTCCGACGCCGTGCAGTCGATGGTCGTCCGCCTCAAGGCCGTCAACTGGAAGTCGCCCGGCGAGGCTTATGAAACGGCCTACTCGCGCGCCGCGCTGTTGGAGGAGTACCTCCGCCGGGCCGCGCTCTGGCTCGGCGGTGGCTTCAGCCCGTCAGCAGCGCGGCGACCGCCTCCGGTGCCTCGTGCATCGCGTCGTGGCCGGTCGGGAGTTCGTGGACCTGCCAGTCGGGGTCGGCCTCCAGCCGGGTGCGCAGCTCGGCGAACGGCGTCTGGTCCTCCCACCCCGAGCAGTAGATGAACTCCCGACGGGGAATGCGGTCCACCGCGCCCGTGAGCCTCACCGTCTGCAGGAACGAGGCGAGCGGATGCGGCCGGCGGCGCGGATCGCGGTCGCCCGGCGGCCGGACGGAGTACCCCGTGGCCGCGGCGCCGGCGGCGAGCACGTGCCGGAAGTGGTCGTTCGTCGCCGACCAGCAGGACTCGCCGTCGCGCGGTACGTACGCGTCCAGGTGCACCAGCCGTGAGATCCGGCCACCCGCGCGGTCGGCGGCCGCGGCGATCACCATGCCCCCGTAGCTGTGGCCGACCAGCGTCGCGCCCGTGACGTGGTGGCGGTCGAGGAGCCGCAACACGTCCTCGGCGTGCGTGTCGAGGTTGGCGGTGGCGACCGTCGCGTCGTCGTCGTCGGGCCGCAGGCCGGTCAGGGTCAGGGCGTGCACGGTGTGTCCGGCACGCTCCAGCAGCGGAACCACCGCCTCGAACGCCCACGAGCCCTTCCAGGCACCGGGAACGAGGATGAACGTCGTCATGGTCTTCTCCTTCTGTCTCTCGCCATTGCGGCTCGGCACGAAGGAAGTCTCACCGGATCACGGAGTGGCGTGCTACCGATAGGCTGCCAACCGATGCCCGTACAACGCCAACCCCGTCGGACCGCTGACGTGACGTCCCATGTGTGGCCGTCCGGCGGGCGCCACATCCGCCTCTCGGGCGAGGAGAGCGCCGCGCAGTCGCACCCGCGTGGACACCTGGTCTACGCGGCCGGTGGCGTCCTGACGGTCCGGACCGAGCGCGGCACGTCGATCGTGCCCGCCAACCGGGTCGCGTGGACCCCGGCCGAGTTCACGCACCGCCACCGCGCCCACGGCGACACCGACATGCGGATCGTCTTCCTCACGCCGTCGCTCGCCGGACTGCTGCCCGGCCGTCCGGCCGTGTTCCAGACCTCCGGCCTCGCCCGCGAGGTCCTGCTCGCGCTGACCGGCCCCCGCAACTACGAGGACACCGAGTCCGGTTACAGCCGTTCCCAGCGCTCCCGTCTCCTGCGCGTCCTCGTCGACGAACTCCACGAAGCACCCGAGCAGCCCCTGCACCTGCCGGAACCACGCGACGACCGACTGCGAGCCGTCGCCCGGATCCTGTACGAGACGCCGGCGGAGAACGCCACCCTGGCCGAACTCGGGAGGACCGTCGGAGCCGGCGCCCGCACCCTCAGCCGGCTGTTCCGCGACGAACTCGGCATGACCTTCTACGAGTGGCGCACCCAGCTGCGTGTCCACCACGCGCTCGTGCTGCTGGCCGGCGGCCACGACACCACCCGGACCGCCCACGCGTGCGGCTGGGCCAATCCCAGCGGCTTCATCACGGCGTTCACCACCATCGTCGGAACGACCCCGGGCCGCTACCGGACAGGTCGTCAGGCCGGCACGCACGGGACTCGACCTGGTGGTGACGGGTCCGGGCCGGCCCCCGAAGCCGACCGGTAGGGGCAGCCGCCGGCCCAGGTCCCACCAGCGAACCCCCCGAGCCCACGGTCCGGGGGGTTCGTCCCGTCCGGTGGCCATTGACAGGGGAAGGCCGGCGCCCGATGCTAAGCAAGCGCTTAGTCATCGTTCACGCCGTCCCCAGGAGCCGCCCGATGCCCGAGACTCCCGCTGACCCGCCCGGCCTGGACCTGGCCCGGCTCCGCTCCCATCTGGAGCGTGGGCTGCCCGGGGCCGTCCGGGGCCCGCTGCGCGCGGACCTCATCGAGGGGGGCCGGTCGAACCTGACCTACCTGCTCTCCGACGGGGTCTCCCGCTGGGTGCTGCGGCGGCCGCCGCTCGGGCACGTGCTGGCGACCGCCCACGACATGGGCCGGGAGTACCGGGTGATGTCGGCCCTGCGCGGCACCGGGGTGCCCGTGCCCCGGATGCTGCTGATCGACCACGGCGAGGACGTGCTCGGCGCGCCCTGGTACCTCATGGAGTACGTCGCCGGCACCGCGCACCGGGACGCCGACGCCCTGGCCGTCATCGGCGAGGAGCGGGTGGGTACGCTCGGGCGGCAGCTGGTGGACACCCTGGCCGACCTGCACCGGATCGACCCGGCCCAGGTGGGGCTGGCGGACTTCGGCCACCCCGAGGGCTACCTGGAGCGCCAGCTGCGCCGCTGGTCCAAGCAGCTCGCCGCCTCGCGCAGCCGTGAGCTGCCGGAGCTGGAGCGCCTGCACGCCGTGCTCGCCGAGCGGCTGCCCGTCTCGCCCGCGCCCGCGCTCGTGCACGGCGACTACCGCTTGGACAACGTGCTGGTCGACGAGAAGGACGGCATCACCGCCGTCCTCGACTGGGAGATGTCCACCCTCGGCGATCCGCTCACCGACGTCGGCCTGCTGGTGATGTACACCGAGCTCGCCGGCGTCGGCGGCGGCATCATCCCGTCCGCCATGACCGCTCCCGGCTTCCCCCGGCCCGACGAGATCGTCTCCCGGTACGCCGGGGCGACCGGGCGGGAGGCCGCCGACCTGGAGTGGTACGTGGCCTTCGCGTCCTTCAAGCTCGCCGCCGTCGCGGAGGGCATCTACTTCCGCTTCCAGCAGGGCCGCACCCTCGGCGCGGGCTTCGAGCGCGCGGGGGAGATGGCCCCGATCCTCGCCCGGCACGGCCTGAGCACCCTCAAGGAGAACTGACCGATGGACTTCGCGTACGACGCCCGGACCAACGCGCTCCGCGAGCAGCTGCTGGCCTTCATGGACGAGCACGTCCACCCCGCCGAGGCCGTCCTCGCCGCCCAGCTCGCCGATCCGGCCCGCGCGCACTGGGCCATCCCTCCGGTCGTCGCCGAGCTGCAGGCCGAGGCCCGCAAGCAGGGCCTGTGGAACTTGTTCATCCCCGGTGAGCACGGTGCCGGTCTGACCAACCTGCAGTACGCGCCGCTCGCCGAGATCACCGGCCGCAGCCCGCACCTGGCCCCGGCCGCGCTCAACTGCGCCGCGCCCGACACCGGCAACATGGAGCTGCTCGCCCAGTTCGGCAGCGCCGAGCAGCGGGAGCGGTGGCTGCGTCCGCTGCTGGAGGCCGAGATCCGCTCCGCCTTCGCGATGACCGAGCCCGAGGTGGCCTCCTCGGACGCCACCAACGTGGCCACCCGGATCGATCGGGACGGCGACGAGTACGTGGTCAACGGCCGCAAGTGGTACATCACCGGCGCGATGAACCCGGACTGCAAGCTGCTCATCGTGATGGGCAAGACCGACCCCACCGCCGAGCCGCACCGCCAGCAGAGCATGGTGCTCGTCCCGCGCGACACCCCCGGCGTCACCGTCAAGCGCGGCATGACGGTCTTCGGCTACGACGACGCCGACCACGGCGGCCATGCCGAGGTGCTGTTCGAGGACGTCCGCGTCCCGGCGGCCAACCTGATCGGCGAGGAGGGCGCCGGCTTCGCCATCGCCCAGGCCCGGCTCGGCCCGGGCCGGATCCACCACTGCATGCGGGCGATCGGCATCGCCGAGCGGGCGCTGGAGCTGATGTGCCGCCGGGCGGGCGAGCGGGTCGCCTTCGGGAAGCCGCTCGCCGAGCAGGGCGTGGTCCAGGACTGGATCGCCGAATCGCGGGTCCGGATCGAGCAGTTGCGGCTGCTGGTGCTGAAGACCGCCTGGCTGATGGACACCGTCGGCAACCGGGGCGCGCACACCGAGATCCAGGCGATCAAGATCGCCACGCCGCGCACCGTCGAGTGGATCCTGGACAAGGCCGTCCAGGCCCACGGCGCCGCCGGCGTCAGCCAGGACACCCCGCTCGCCCAGCTCTGGGCGGGCAACCGCACCCTGCGGCTCGCCGACGGGCCGGACGAGGTGCACAAGCGCTCGCTGGCCCGCCGGGAGCTGAAGAGGTACCGGTAGCGGCAGGTGGCGGGGCGCGGCCGGCTGACGGCCGTGCCCCGCTGTGCCCGGACGCGTTCCGCCGTGCCCTGCCGGGCCCGGCGTCAGGTGGTCAGGCCTTCCTGATGGTGTACACGACGCCGCTGCCGACGCAGCCCGCGCTGCTGTACGAGCTGGTGACGACCCAGCCCGCCGGGATGGGCGAGAAGGAGCAGACGGTGGCGTAGCTCTGGTTGGCCGTGTTGGCGATGGTGTACGCCACGCCCGTGCCGGCGCAGCCCGCGCTGCTGTACGAGCTGGTGACGACCCAGCCGGTCGGGATCGGGGACATCGAGCAGACGGTGGCGTAGTTCTGGTTGGCCGTGTTGGCGATGGTGTACGCGACGCCGGTGCCGCGGCAGCCCGCGCTGCTGTAGGAGCTGGTGATGACCCAGCCGGTGGGGATCGGGGACATCGAGCAGACGGTGGCGTTGGTCTGGTTGGCGGTGTTGGCGATGGTGTACGCGACGCCGGTGCCGGCGCAGCCGGCGCTGCTGTAGGAGCTGGTGATGACCCAGCCGGTGGGGATCGGGGACATCGAGCAGACCGTGGCGTTGGTCTGGTTGGCGGTGTTGGCGATGGAGTAGGCGACGCCGGTGCCGCGGCAGCCGGCGCTGCTGTAGGAACTGGTGATCACCCACCCCGTCGGGATGGGCGACATCGAGCAGACGGTGGCGTTGGTCTGCCCGGTCACGTCGGCGATGGTGTACGCGATGCCCGTGCCGGGACAGCCGCTGCTGCTGTAGGAGCTGGTGATGACCCACCCGGTCGGGATGGGGGAGTTGGAGCAGACGGTCGCGCTACCGGTGAGCCGCTGCGGGGCCGCCTGCGCGGTCGCGGCCGCGGCCGTCATCATGCCCAGGAGCATGAGGACGACCGTCACCAGGTGGGGTATCCGGGTCCTTGCGGTCTTCATATCCGGCCTCGAATCTTCTCGGTAGCTCTCACGGCCATGCCGATGGAGATGAGGTGAAAGGGCGGCACACCCTTCCTTCACCTCGGCTGAGATGGTGTCAGAGTCGATCCACCGCCACCAGTGCCGCCTCGGGAAGCGGCACCCCCTTAGGGGTGTCATACCCGGGTATTCAGGGGCCGGTTGGCTCCCTGGTATGACGGCTGCGGCCCCCGTCGCCCGTAGTGTCCTGCGTGTTCGATCGATGCGAGCGCGGAGGAGCGATCATGGGCAGTGGGGGACGGGCCGTGGCGGCGGTGCTGATGGCGGCGACGGCGGTGCTGGGCGCGGTCGGCGCGCCTGCGGCGGTGGCGGCGGTGGCGGCGCCCGAGGGCGCGAAGGCCGGGCAGCAGGCGCGGGCGTGGCTGCCGGAGCCGACCGGGCCGTACCCGATCGGGACCACCGCGCTGCACCTGACGGACACCGCCCGGGAGGACCCCTGGCAGCCCGGGCACCGGCGCGAGCTGATGATCAGCCTCTGGTACCCGACGTCGCGGCCGGCCGGGCCCGCCGACCGCGCGCCGTACATGACGCCCGCCGCGGGGGAGCACTTCGGCGGGCCCAGTGGCGTCGGCCTGATCAACTACGGTGCCGAGCCCGGCAGTACGGACTGGTCCGGGATCCGCACCCACGCCCGGACGGACGCCCCCGCGCTGCCCGGCGGCCGGCGGCCGGTGGTGCTGTACTCGCCCGGGCTCGGCGATCCGCGGGCCTGGGGGACGGCCCTGGTCGAGGACCTCGCCTCGCGCGGGTACGTCGTGGTCACCGTCGACCACACCTACGAGGCCTCCGAAGTCGCCTTCACGGACGGGGAACTGGCCGCCTCGGTGCTCCCCGGCATGCTCGGGCAGCCCGACCTGGACATCGGCGCCGTCCTGCGCAAGGCGATGGCGGCCCGGGTCGACGACACCCGCTTCGTCCTGGACCAGCTCGCCGGGCTGGGCGGCCGCACGGGCCTGCCGACGGGCCTGGCCGGGGCACTCGACCTCGACCGGGTCGGCATGGTCGGCCACTCGGCGGGCGGCTTCACCGCGCTGCAGACCATGCACGACGACCCGCGGATCGCCGCCGGGATCAACCTGGACGGCCAGCTGCACTTCCCCGGCCCGGACGGCCGGAACGGCGTCTTCCTGCCCACCGTCGCCGAGGACGGCCTGGACCGGCCCTTCCTGCTGATGGGCACCGGCAGCGACGACTCCGGGGACTACCGCCGGCAGCCCGGCTGGAACGCCCTCTGGCAGCACAGCACCGGCTGGCACGCCGACCTCACCCTCACCGGTTCGCGCCACGGCTCGTACACCGACGGGCAGTCCCTGCTGCCGCAGATCGCCCGGCAGGGCGCGCTCACGGCGGACCGGCTGCGCGCGGACGTCGGCGACATCCGGCCCGGTCGGGCCGAGCTCGCCACCCGCTCGTACGTCGCCTCCTTCTTCGACCGCTGGCTGCGCGGCCACGACGACCACCTGCTGGACGGGCCGTCGCCGCGCTTCCCGGAGATGGCGTACGAGGGCTGAATCCTACGGAAAACCGGCTTTCCTGACGGTTTCTCACCCCTCCGGAACCTGGGTGGAAATGGCGGTTCACTGAATGCGGAACAGTATGTCGATCCGCATTCAGTGAATGCCGCTACACGCGTTGATTTTGCCTTTCCGGGGCGCGCTTGACCCGCTTGAACCCGCTTCTTAATCATTCCTTACCCTTCTTCGTTGACCGGTGTTCAACAGCTCTGCTTTCCTTCATGCTCAGCAGGCGGCAACCAGCCGACGGGCAGTCAATTCCGGGTGTACGGAAAACCCGAACGGAGTCGACTCCCGCCGGAATTCGCCGTCGACCCCTTCCCCACAAGGGATCGTCCGCGGCCACCCCAAGCGGCGGACGATCGGCAGAAGAGAGGGCACCCTCACCCATGGGTCATTCCCCCAGGATCGGACGCGCGAAGTACGCGGCGCTCACCGGCATCGCGTCGCTCGCGCTCGCCGCCGCCGGCTTGGCCGGCGCGGCCGGCCCGGCCTCCGCGCAGGACATCTCCAGCTCGCAGGGCAGCACCACCAACGAGTTCAACCCCTGGAGCCCGCAGAACGGACACCCGTACCGGCACGGCGCCGTGCCGGGCATGTCCCAGCACGAGAACTACAAGAAGTGGCTCGCCGCCCACAACCAGGCCGCGGCCACCGGGCAGCAGACGCTGTCCTACGGCGGCGGCGTCGACGGCATCGGCGTGCAGAGCGGCCACTCCAAGGTCTACCTGGTGTTCTACGGGACCCAGTGGGGCACCCAGACCACCGACGCCAACGGCAACGCCAAGTTCTCGGGCGACTCGGCGGGCGCCGCCGGTGCCACCCAGCAGATGTTCAAGGGCATCGGCACCAACGGCGAGACCTGGTCCGCGGACCTGACCCAGTGGTGTGACGGGCCCAACGTCGCCACCGGCGCGGTGAGCTGCCCCGCCAACGCCAACTTCATCCCGTACCAGAGCGGCGGCGTGCTGTCCGGCGTCTGGTACGACAACGCGGCCGCCTCGCCGAGCAAGGCCACCGGCAACCAGCTGGCCCAGGAGGCCGTCAAGGCGGCCGGCCACTTCGGCAACACCACCGCCGCCGCGAACCGGGACGCGTACTACATCATCCTGTCGCCGCACGGCACCAACCCGGACGACTACCAGAACCCGACCACCGGGTACTGCGCCTGGCACGACTGGAACGGTGACACCACCCTCACCGGCGGCGCCGCGACCTCGCCCTACGGCGACATCGCGTTCTCCAACCAGCCGTACAACATCGACGCGGGCGCCAACTGCGGCGTCGGCTTCGTCAACTCGCCCGGCACGCTGGACGGCTGGACGATGACCCTCGGCCACGAGTGGCACGAGATGATGTCCGACCAGAACCCGGCCGGCGGCTGGACCAACCACGTGGCCGGCAGCAGCTACAACGGCCAGGAGAACTCCGACGAGTGCGCCTGGATCCGCCCCGGCAGCACCGGCGGCGCCGCCAACGTCTCCTTCGGCACCTTCGGCAGCTACGCCGAGCAGGCCAGCTGGTCCAACGACACCAACTCCTGCGCGATCTCGCACGCCATCCTGACCCACGGCAACACCGTCACCGTCACCAACCCGGGCAACCAGTCCGGCACCGTCGGCACCGCGGCCAGCCTGCAGATCAACGCCACCGACTCGGCCTCCGGCCAGACCCTGAGCTACTCGGCCACCGGCCTGCCGGCCGGCCTGTCGATCAACTCCTCGACCGGCCTGATCTCCGGCACCCCGACCGCCTCCGGCACCTCCAGCGTCACGGTCACCGCGACCGACACCACCGGCGCCAGCGGCAGCACCAGCTTCTCCTGGACCGAGTCCACCACCGGGGGCGGCGGCAACGCCGTCACCAACGGCACCTTCGAGACCGGCAACCTGACCGGCTGGACCGCCGCCGGCTCCACCTCCACGCCCGCCTCCGCCGCCCACAGCGGCAGCTTCGGTGCCATGGTCGGCTCCACCAACCCGACCGGGGACTCCTCGATCACCCAGACCTTCACCGCGCCGACCGGCTCCAGCAAGCTGTCCTTCTGGTACAGCAACACCTGTGACGACACCGTCACCTACGACTGGGCCACCGCCACCCTGAAGGACAACACCACCGGCACCACCACCACGGTCCTCGCCAAGACCTGCACCACGACGGGCACCTGGACCAACAAGACGGCCACCGTCACCCCGGGCCACTCCTACACCCTCACCCTGAGCAACCACGACGACAACTACGCGGGTGACCCGACCTACACCTACTACGACGACGTGACCGTCTCCTGACGATCGCCGCGCCGAACGCACCGGGGCGGGCCCAGCGGCCCGCCCCGGTGTCGTGCTCTTTTCTCGTCCCGGGGGGATCCGAATCGGGGGCCGGTGCGTCGAACCGGTACCCCTGCACACACCAGCACCGCTGGCACCCACGTACCCGAGGAACCGCCGTGAACCCGAGAAGACCCGCCCCCCAGGCCCTGGCCGCCGCCCTGCTCACCCTGCTCGCCCTGACCGGCTGCGCCTCCACCGCGACGAGCCCCGCCGCGACGAGCCCCGCCGCGACCAGCCCCGCCGCCCCCAGCCCCGCGGCGGTCACGGTGGACGAGCACGCCGACCACACCACCGTGCGGGTCGCCGTCGGCACGACGCTGACGCTCGCGCTCCACAGCACCTACTGGTCCGCCGCCACCAGCTCCGCCCCCGAGGTCCTCGCCCCGACCGGCGCCCCCAGCACCGCGCCGTCCCCCTCCTGCCGCCCCGGCGGCGGCTGCGGCACCGTCACCGCCGCCTTCACCGCCCGCGCCGCCGGCACCGCCCGCCTCACCGCCACCCGCACCTCCTGCGGCGAGGCCCTCAACTGCCCGCCCGAGCAGCGCGGTTACGAGGTCACCGTGGAGGTCACCGGCTGAGGCCCGGCCACTACCTGAGCTCCGAGCCCGGGTTCGCGTCGTCCCACGCGCGCCGGGCGTCGACGATCGCGCCGTGGTGCTCGTAGGACCAGTCCGCCATCGCCCGCACCAGGTGGGTCAGGCTGTGGCCGAGCGGCGTCAGCTCGTACTCCACCTGCGGCGGGACGGTCGGGTGGACGGTCCGCGACACCAGGCCGTCGCGCTCCAGCCGGCGCACGGTCAGCGTGAGCATCCGCTGCGAGATGCCCGGCAGCGCGCGCTGCAGCTCACGGAACCGCCGTACGCCCTGGGCGAGTTCGACCACGGTGAGGACCGACCACTTGTCGCCGAGCCGGTCCAGCAGGTCGCGGATCCCGCAGTCCACGCCGTCCTCGCACCAGACCACCGGACGGGGGGTGGTTACCGCGGTGTGCCCTGCTGACATCGAAGTGCCTCCTTACGCCGGACGCCCAGGCTACCGAGGATGGTCACGTCGCCCACGAGGGTCGCCCACGAGGGCCGCCGACGACCGATCATCCCCGGAGGAACCCATGCTGCTCGTCACCGGTGTCAACGGAGGTCTGGGCGCGCTCGTCCTGGAGCGCCTCGCCGGACGGGAGGGCGTCGTGGCGGGCTCCCGCACCCCGGAGCGGGTGCCCGCCGACGTGCCCGCCCGGCTGGTGGACTTCGACCGCCCGGACACGCTGGACACGGCGTTCCGGGGCGTGCGGACGCTGCTGCTGATCTCCGCCGGCGCCGCCGAGGACGACGTGGTGATCGCCCGGCACGGCGCCGCCGTCGCCGCGGCCGAGCGGGCCGGCGTCGAGCACCTCGTCTACACCAGCCTCTCCGGCGACGGCGACCACCTGCCGTACGCCCTCGCCCACCGCTGGACGGAACGGCGGCTGCGCGCGTCGGCCTCCCTGCGGTGGACGGTGCTGCGCAACGGCCTGTACGCCGAGCTGCTGGGCGCGATCGCCGCGCCCGGCCCGGACGGGGTGATCAGCGCGCCGCTCGGCGACGGCAAGTTGGCCGCGGTGGCCCGGGCGGACCTCGCGGACGTCGCGGTGACGGTGGCCCTGGCACCCTCCGAGCACGTGGGCCGGACGTACGAGCTGGTGGGGGAGCGGGCGTTGGGCGGTGCGGAGGTGGCCGAGGCGCTCGGCGTGGAGTACCGCCCGGGCCGGCTGGAGGAGGCACGGGCAGCCGTGGCGGCCTCGGACGCGCTGGACTTCCAGGTGCCGATGGTGGTGGGCACCTACTCGGCGATCGCCCACGGCTTCCTGGCCGGCCCGGGAGGGCCGGGCGACCTCGCGGCACTGCTCGACCGCGAGCCCCGCCCGGCCCTGGAGGTCATCGCCGCCGGGCGCTGACCTCCGCGCGCGAGCCCGGCCCGGACGCCCGGTGTCCGGTCCCGGGCCGACCGGGCGTAGCACCCGGTCACGGGCAGAGCAACGGGTGCGCGGGGTCCCGCGCGTCCCCGGCCCGGACAGTCTCACCGGGCGCGGCACGAACCGCCATCCCTTCGCCACAAGTGGGAGGCGAGGTTCCGTTCAGGGCGCCGCAGCAGTCACTGCCGCTCCACAGGGGACCCGCGCACCAGGGAGTGCCGGGTGTCCAAGAGCGCGGGCAAAGGCCAGGGCCCGCCCTAAGAGGCCGCCTCCGCCGTGGCGCGGGCGACCCAGGCCGGGAGCGGTTCGCGGCGGGCCAGCCAGGCCGGGGGCACGTCGGCGAGGCCGGTGCGGGCCGCGACCACGCCGCCGGTGATGGCGCAGGTGGTGTCCACGTCGCCCAGCCCCTCGGCGGTGGTCCACAGGGCGTCGGTCAGGCTGTCCAGGTGGTGGGCGGCGGACCACAGGGCGAACGGGACGGTGTCGCTCGCCCGGATCCGCTGGCCGTTGCCCAACAGGTCGGCGGCGCGCCATGGTTGGGTGGCCGCGGGCAGTTCGGCGGCCCGGCGCAGCCCCTCGCGGACCTCGCCCGCAGGGGTGCGGTCGGCCACCTCGGTCAGCAATTCGGCACCCGCCGAGGGACGGTCGGAAGCACCCGCGGCAGTACGGACCGAGGGCACCCGTGGCAGCACGGACGGGAGCGCGGCCGCGGGCGGCGAGGGCCGCCGCCAGGGCGACGGCCACCGCCCCCGCCACGCCCTCCGGGTGGGCGTGGGTGACCTCGGCGGACAGCGCCGCCTGCTCGGCCGCCTCGGCCAGGTCCGCGGAGAACCAGGCGCCCAGCGGGGCCACCCGCATCGCCGCGCCGTTGCCGAGGCTGCCCTGCCCGTCGAACAGCTCGCGCGCCCTGGTGCGCCAACTCGCGGCATCGGCGGCGAGTTCGGGCAGCAGCAGGTGCATGCCGTGCCCGTAGCCGCGGCCCGAGTCGGCCCGGTAGGTGGCCCCGAAGGCCTCGGCCAGCCGCTCCTGGTGCACCGCGTCGAAGGCGGTCAGGACCCCGAACACCGACAGCGCCATCGCGGTGTCGTCGGTCCAGTGCCAGGGCCCTTCCTCAGGCGTCCGCCGGGCCCGGATCTGCCGGAACGCCTCCTGGGGCGACCGGAACAGGGGGAACCAGCGCTCCCCGAAGCCGTCGCCGAGGGCCAGGCCCTCCAGCGCGTCACGAGCAGCGGATACGGATGTCATGCGGGCATCGTGGCAGGGGCGACGGTCCTGCCGCACCCGGTTTCGCCGGGCTCGGCAGGACCGGTGACGGTCAGTCGCCGAGGACGGCGATCCGCCCGGTGCTCAGCCCGTCGGCGACCCGTTGGACGGCGCCCGCCGCCCCGGCCAGCGGCACCCGGGCGCTCACCAGCGGCCGGACGGTGCCCTGGTCGGCGAGCTTGGTCAGCTCGTCGTGCGCGGCCCGGACGGCGCGCGGGTCGTGGGTGTTGTAGAGGCCCCAGTGCAGGCCCAGGATCGCGTAGTTCTTCACCAGGGCGTGGTTGAGCGCCGGCGCCGGGATCTGCCCGGCGGCGAAGCCGACCACCACGATCCGGCCCTCGAAGGCGATGCACCGGGTGGAGCCGGTGTAGGCGTCGCCGCCGACCGGGTCGAAGACCACGTCCGCGCCGCGCCCGTCGGTGGCCTCCTTCACGGCGGCGACGAAGTCCCGTTCCGTCCGGTCCACCACCAGGTCGGCGCCGAGCGCCCGGGCCGCCTCCGCCTTGGCCGCGCCGCCGACCACGGCGATCACCCGCGCGCCGGCGGCCCGGCCGAGCTGGACCGCCGCGCTGCCGACCCCGCCGGCCGCCGCGTGCACCAGCAGGGTCTCGCCCGCGCGCAGGCGGGCCCGCCGGTGCAGGGCGAACCAGGCGGTCTGGTACCCGATGTGCAGGGCCGCCGCCTCGGCGTCGTCCAGTGCCTCGGGCGCGGGGAACGCGGCCGCGGCGTCCAGCAGCGCGTACTCGGCGAAGGCGCCGTGCGGCAGCACCGGGTTGCCGATCAGCCGCTCACCGCGCCGGGGGCCGTCCGCCACCTCGCCGCACAGCTCCACCCCGGGGGTGAACGGCAGCGGCGGGCGGACCTGGTACTGCCCGCGCACCATCAGCGCGTCCGGGAAGTTGACGGCGGCGGCCCGCACCCGGACCAGCAGCTGCCCCGGGCCGGGCACCGGTGGCGGCACCTCCGCGACGAGCCGCATGACCGCGCTCGGCTCGCCGAGTTCGCCGACCTGCCAGGCCCTCACAGCGCGCCGCCCTTCTCCAGCTCCCGCTGCAGCCGGTTCATCCCGCCGATCCAGCGCTCCGGCTCGGTGGCGCGGACGCGGTAGTACTCGGCCACCTCGGGGTGCGGCAGGATCAGGAAGCGCTCCTCGCCCAGTGCGGCGAGCGTCGCCTCGGCGACGTCCTCGGGCTCCAGGGCGGTCGGGGCGAGCATCAGCTCGCCGAGGGCGCCGGTCGAGGCGAGCATGTCGGTCCGCACGCCCTGCGGGCAGAGCGCGTGGACCTTGAGCCCGCGGTGGCGGTAGGTCGCGGAGAGCCACTCGGCGAAGGCGAGCGCGCCGTGCTTGCTGACCGCGTACGGGGCGGAGCCGAGGCTGGTGAGCAGCCCGGCGGCGGAGACGGTGGCGAGGAAGCGGCCCTCGCCGCGCTCCAGCCAGCGGGGGAGCAGCAGTTCGGCGGCCCGCACGTGCGCCAGCACGTTGACCTCCCAGGCGGTCGCCCAGGCGGCGGCCGGCGCGTCGGCCCCGCCGGAGGGGGCGACGCCCGCGTTGGCGCACCAGAGGTCGATCTCGCCGAGCGCCTCCCGGGCGCCCCCGACCAGCTCGGCCAGGCCCTCGGCGGAGGCGGCGTCCCCGGGCAGCGCCGTGCCGCCGAATTCCGCGGCCACGGTGTCGGCCGCCTCACCGTCCAGGTCGTTGACCACGACCCGGGCCCCGGCGGCGGCGAAGGCCCGGGCCAGTGCGGCCCCGATCCCGCGCCCGGCACCGGTGACCACGACGCCCTGGCCGGCGAACTGCCCGGCGGACTGTCCGGTGGACTGCCCTGCGGGCCGGCCGACGCCCCGGTCGGCGGGCTGCCCGGCGGAGTGCCCGGCGGAGTCGGTGGCCGTCACATGCCACCGCCGAGGGTGACGCCGCCGTCGACGACCAGGGTCTGGCCGGTGATCCAGCCGGCGTCCGGGGAGAGCAGGAAGGCGACCGCGCCCGCGACGTCCTCGGGGACGCCGAGGCGGCCGAGCGGGTAGGCGGCGGCGACCTGCTCCTCGCGGCCCTCGTACAGGGCCTCGGCGAACTTGGTCTTGACCACGGCGGGCGCGACGGCGTTGACCCGGATGCCCTGCGGGCCGAGTTCGGCGCCGAGCTCGGTGGTGAGCCGGATCAGCGCGGCCTTGCTCACGCCGTACATGCCGATCCCGGCGGAGGCGCGGATGCCGGCGATCGAGGCGACGTTGACGATCGAGCCGCCGTGCTCGCCCATCCACGCGGCGTGGGCGCGACGGGTCCAGGCCAGCGGGCCGAGCACGTTGACGGCGATGATCTTGGCGGCGGCGGCTTCGTCGGTCTCCAGGACCGGGCCGTAGACCGGGTTGATGCCGGTGTTGTTGACCAGGTGGTCCAGTCGGCCGAAGGCCTCCAGGGTGCGGGCGATCGCCTCCTCCTGGTGCGCCGGGTCGTCGGCCTTGCCCGCGACGGCGATGGCGTTCTCCGGGCCGCCCAGGTCCTGGACGGCCTCGGCCAGCGGCTCGGGGTTGCGGGCGGTGAGGCAGACCTTGGCGCCGCGGTCGACCAGTTCGCGCGCGATGCCGAGACCGATGCCCCGGCTCGATCCGGTGACGACGGCCACCCGGCCCTTGAAGGAGTGCACCACGGAGCGTCCTGCCTTTCGTGCGAGGATCCGACTACCATCGCTGACTAAGCGCTTGCTCAGCATGGTGTCGGTGCGGGAGCCTGTCAACAGCCCGCCCGCCGGGCGCCACGAGGTGGGCGGAAGCCCAGCGGACGGGCAGGCGGACGGCCCGACGGGAATGCCTGTACGAATTCCGGTTCGCGATCTCTGGGAGGATGGCGCCATGACCAGCACCCCGATGGCCGACCTCTGGCCCACCCTGCCTGGCGCCGACACCCGCCCCGAGGCGGCGTACCGGCTGCTCCAGGCGGCCGTCGAGTCGTTCGCGGAGCGCGGCTTCCACGCCACCACCACCCGGGACATCGCCACCGCCGCCGGGATGAGCCCGGCCGCGCTGTACATCCACTACCAGTCCAAGGCCGCGCTGCTGGCCGAGATCAGCCAGGCCGGGCACGCCGCGACGCTGGCCCTGGTCCGGCGGGCCGTGGCCGGGGGCGGCGGCCCGGCGGAGCGGATGCGGCGGCTCGTCGAGGAGTTCACCGCCTGGCACGCCCGGGCCCGGACGGTCGGCCGGGTGGTCAACTACGAGCTGCACGCGCTGCCCGAGGACGCCTACGCGGTGGTCGCGGCGCTGCGGCTGGACATCGAGCGCGAGGTCAGCGCGCTGATCGAGGCGGGCGCGGCGAGCGGCGGGTTCCAGGTCTCCGAGGTGCGCACGGCGGCCCGCGCGGTCACCTCGCTGGGCATCGACGTCTCCCGCTGGTACACCGACCGCTCCACCGAGACCCCCGAGGAACTCGGCCGCCGCTACGGCGAGTTGGTGCTGCGGATGCTCGGCGCCCGGATCTGATTCCGGGCCGGCCCCCGCCCCCTCCCTTGACCAGCCCCTCGGGCGCGCGCAGACTCGTATACGAAGTACGTGTGCCTCGTAGGCGTACAGCGCCCGGGGCCGGCACGCAGGGTGACACCGCGAGCCCTCCCCGGCGCACTCCCACCGCAGCCCGACACTGCGGATCGAAGCGATTCACCTCCCGGCGGCGACCACGCCCCCCGACCGGCGGCGCCGCCCGGAGCAACCCCCGACCCGGGCCGGACCGGCCGGGTCGTGCCGCCGCCACCGCGCGGCGGCACGGGTACGGCGCGCGCCGCGCCGCCGGCGCGGCCCGGGCGGTCGGAGAAGGGGAGGCGCAGACATGCCCTTCCGACAATCGAGTCCGGTCCGGCCCCGCTTCTGGCTGGAGACGGCCCTGGGCGGGCTGTCCGGACTGCTGTTCCTGCTCACCCTGGTGTGGCCGGAGTGGATCGAGACGCTCCTCGGCGCCGACCCGGACGCCGGCAGCGGCGCGGCGGAATGGCTGGTGGTCGCGCTCGCGGCCGCCGTCACCGCCGCCTGCCTGCTCGCCGCCCGGATCGAGTGGCGCCGGGCGCACCCCGCCCCGGCACCGCGCGGTGAGTGGGGAGGAGGATCGTCATGACGGACATGACACCCGTCACGCACGAGGAGCTCGTCGATCTCGTCCGGCGGGCCCCGCTGAGTTTCTCGGGCACCGTGACCCGGATCGGCGGCACGTCGCTCGCGGCCGTCCCGGTCGAGGCCCGGAACGACCTGACGGCCGTGGTCAGGGTGGACCAGGTGCTGCACGCGCCCGAAGCCTTCCGGCAGCTCGCGGGCAACGAGGTCACCGTTCAACTGGCGGCCGACGCAGGCCCGATGGCGGTCGGCGAAGCGGCCGCGTTCTTCACCCGGGGCATGGTCTACGGCGAGGGCCTGGGCGTCACCGAGGTGGCCAGGCTGCCCGTCGGTGCCGTCCTGGGCCACATCTCGATGGCGGCGGCCTCCGCCGACGAGCTGCCGTTCTCGTCCGTGCAGCGCACCATCCGCAACGAGGACATCGCCGCGCACGCGGCCGAGGCGGACGCCGTGGTGGTCGGCACGGTGACCGGGTTGGAGGACCTCGGACTGGCCGACTTCTCCGAGCACGCCCCGCACTGGTGGCGCGCCGGCGTCAACGTCTCGATCGTCGAGCGCGGTGCCGTCGAGCCCGGACCGGCCGCGTTCGTCTACCCGAGCAGTACGGACATCCGCTGGCGCCAGGTGCCCAACCCGAACGCCGGGCAGGAGGCGGTGTGGCTCCTCCACTCGACGGAGGGCAGCCACCTGGCCGCGTACGCGCCGTTCCGGCTGCTCCACCACGACGACGTCCAGCCGGTGCAGAAGCTCGCCGTGCTGTCAGGTACGGAGGTGAGCTGACATGCCCACCATCAAGGTCGTCAACATCACTCCCAAGGCGCTGAGCGGCGACCGCAGCCTGGACAGTGAGCCCAGCCTCGCGGTCAACCCGGAGAACCCTCAGGAGATGGTCGCGAGCGCCTTCACCCCCGATCCGATGGGCGGCCCGTTCGCCCCGATCTACGTCTCCACCGACGGTGGGGACACCTGGGTGCTGAACAGCGTCGTCCCCGGCAACGGGGGCCGCGGCACCGGGGACATCAGCGTCGGCTTCGGCGGACAGGGCGGCCGGCTCTACACCGGCATCCTGAACGGTGAGACCAGCGACCTGCAGATCCTGCGGATGCCGGACGTCAGCGCGCCCGGTCCGATGGACGAGATCGTCGACCGGAGCGACGAGGACCAGCCCTGGGTCGTCGCCACCACCGTCGCGGCGAACGGGACCGGCGCCGACCGGGTCTACGTCGGCAACAACGACTCCTCCGAGGAGCCCCGGCCCGCCACCGTGGACGTGGCGAGCGACGGCCGCACGGCCACCGGGCAGGCCGACTTCACGACCGTCCGGCTCGACCGGCGCCGGGACACGGTCCACGACGGCCCGCCGATCCGGATCGCGGTCCACCCGGACGGGACGGTCTACACCGCGTACCAGCGCTGGACCGCCTTCAGCCCGACCCGCGTCGTCACCTTCGACGTCGTGGTGACCCGCGACGACAAGGGCGGGATCGGACCGAACCCCTTCGAGGACCTGCTGGACCCGGCCGACGGCGAGGTCGGCCTGCGGGTGGTGGCCGGCCGGAAGGTGCGGTTCAACGTGCAGGTGCCGTCGCTGGGCCAGGAGCGCACCGGTGCGGACCTGGCGATCGCGGTGGACCAGACGGATGCCAACAGCGCATGGATCGCCTGGTGCGACAACCAGGGAGGCAACGCCCCCACCGACTACGTCCTGCACGTGCGGCACTCGGCGGACCGGGGAGCGAGCTGGGCCGTGGCGCACCCGGACGTCGTCAACGGCAAGAACCCGGCGCTGGCGGTCAACTCCGACGGCCTGGTCGGGTTGGTCTACCAGCAACTGGTCCACAACCAGTGGTCGACCGTGCTGGAGCTGACCGACGACCTGTTCCAGACCCAGGAGCGTCTCGTGCTGCACCAGGCTCCGGGTGACGTCCCGCCCGCCGGGTTCAACCTGCCGTACCTCGGCGACTACCTGCGGATGATCACCGTCGGAAGGGACTTCTACGGGATCTTCTCCGGCAACAACACCCCCGACCTGGCCAACTTCCCGGTCGGCGTGACGTACCAGCGCAACGCCGACTTCACCACCCACCAACTGCTCAGCACGGACACCATCACCAGAGTCCCGCCGTCCATCGACCCGTTCTTCTTCCACCGGGCCGCCTGAGCGCACACCCCAGGGCGCCCGCCACGAGGACCCGTGGCGGGCGCCCTGCTGTCGGGCACTGTGGTTCGGGGGTGGGTCAGGCGGCGGACAGGCAGAACTGGACCAGCCCGGCGTCCACGTCGAGGACGATCCGCTCCATCTCCGCCCACGGCGGGTGGAACGGGTTGGGCGAGTGGGCCGCGTCGTTGCCCCACTCGACGGTGAAGCCGAGCACCTTGCCCCGGTGGGGGTCGGTGTAGTGGCGGGCGTAGACGTAGTCGTCGCTGGTCCCGCTGGTCGGGTAGAGGTGGAAGCCGGTCATCGGCTTGTACGGCACGCCGCGCACGCCCTCGACGGCCTGGCAGAAGGCCTCGGCGAGCAGCCGGGCGGTGTCCTCGTCGCCCTTGGGGATGTACTCGGCGTACGCGAGGTCGCCCGGCAGTCCGCGCCTGCCGTCGTACTGGTGGTTGAGGAAGTTCATGTTCGGGTCGACCGACTGGTTGTCGTCGTCGCCCCAGTTGTAGAGCATGTCCTGCGCGTAGCTGTGGACGTCCACGAACCACCTGGTCCGCGGGTGCTGGTCCAGCAGCCAGCGGACGTTGCGGGTCTCCGGTTCGGAGAACGCGCTCGGCCCGCAGTAGAGCATCGGGTGGCACGGGTCGGCCGACACCTGGGGGTTGGCGTTGGGGTCGAAGGCGGTGGCGAAGTCGAAGAGGAAGTCGTAGTTGCGGTTGAGGTCGACCCCGACGCAGGCGGGGTGCGGATTGCCGCCGGCGTTGGCCGGGTTGCGGTTCTTGCGCCACATCGGCGCGACGGTCTGGCTGTAGTTCCGGCCGTCGGGGTTGACCAGCGGGTAGACGACCACGTCCAGTCGGCGGAGCAGCGACTCGACCTGGTCGGCGGTGAACGTGGTGCCGCCGTAGCCGAGGCCGGTGCCGTCCTGGAAGGCCTCCAGGAGGTCGGCGGCGAAGTGGATGAGCACCTCGCAGCTGCCCCATTCGCGGGCGTGCACGCCGCCGATCATCATCACGCAGTCCTTGGGGGCCACCGCGGGCGTGCTGATCCTCAGCGCGTGGGAGGTGCGGCCCTCGTACGTGGTGTCGGGCAGGGTGATGAGCTGGGTGAGGCCGGGGTGGGCGGTGGCCAGGCTGGTCACGGCGGATTCGACCGAAGTGATGTTCAGGTACGGCATGACGGGCCTCCCGGGTCAGCGGGCGAGCTTGGCGGCCAGGCCGTGCGGGACGGCGTCGTCGGCGGCGAACAGGTCGCCGTCGCCGACCTCGGCCTGGGCGGCGCGCCCGGCCTCGCTGGCGTTGCCGATCCGGGTGACCGTCACGTCCTCGCGTTCGAGGGCGGGCACCTGGGCGGCCGTGGCGTAGACGTCGATGCCGATGCTGCCGTCCGCCTCGACGTGCGGTCGTCCGCCGGTGTCGGAGCGGGTTTCGTGCAGCAGTGCGCGCAGGGTCTCCGGGTCCTTGGCGGTGACGCGGAGTCGCAGGACGTCGTCGTGGGATGGTTCGTTCGGAACGGCGGACATGGGGACTTCTTCCCGGGCGCCGACGGAGCGTGACCGGAGCGGTCTCTGGCGGCTCGCTCCGCGGCGCCGTTATCAGAGGATATGTCCGACGTGTACCTCGTATCCTCAGGATGCGTCGCCGCCGTAGAAGGCGTCAAGGGGAGGCTGCGGCATCCCGTCCAGCAGGCTGTCGAGGCCGCGGAGCATCTCGTCGTCGTCGTCGAAGTCGGCGAAGCGGGGCACCAGGGCGCGCAGCCGCGGGTACTCGGCCGCCGACAGCCGGTGCAGGCCCAGCCGCAGGGCCGGGTCCGGTTCCTCCGGGTTGTCGACCACCTGGCGCTTGTCGACCAGCAGGCAGCCGAGGTTCCAGGCGACGAAGGCGCGGTAGACGGTCAGCGCCGTCGGGTCGTCGAAGCCGGCCCGGCCGAGCACCGCGAGGATGTGCTCGGTGAGTTCGAGCACCGGCGCCGGCCGCCGCGTCACCGGGACGGTCAGCGGGCGGGTCGCGACCAGCGGCAGGATCTCGGGGTGGGCGTGCGCGACTTCGGCGAACGCCCGGGCGATTCGGCGCAGTTCCTGCCGCCACTCGGGCTGCTGCGGTTCGGGCCGGCGCCGTTCGGGGTGGTGCCGCTCGGGCCGCCGCGGGCCGCTCGCGGCGCTGGTCCGCAGCCGGGCGTTGACCTCGGTGAAGTAGGCCTCGGTCAGGCCGTCGAGCAGGGCCTCCTTGCCCGGGGTGTAGCGGTACAGGGCCATCGACTCGACGCCCAGCTCGGTGGCCAGCCTGCGCATGGTCAGCGCGCCCAGGCCCTCGCGGTCGACGAGCGCCACGGCGGCCTCCAGCACCTGCGGCCGGCTCAGCCGCCCCCGCTTCTCGGTGCCGTCCCGCTCAACCATGTCCGCACTCCTCCGGATCGCTGCCTGGCAGGGGGGTGTTCTCGACGGGTGTTCCCGACGGATGTCACTCAGCGGATACAAGACCAGGATACAAGGTAGAAATCGGGCATAAACGGGTGCGCCGCCACCGATCCGTCACGGCGGCGCCTGCGCTGGTCAGGCGACCAACAGCCGGACCGCGAGCCAGGCGACCAGGGCCGAGGAGCCGAGTGCGGTGAGTAGTCGCCCGCGCGGGCCGGTCAGTGCACGGCCCAGCAGCGCGCCGCCCGAGGCGAGCAGCAGCTGCCAACTGGCGGAGGCGGCGAACGCGGCGGCGACGAACACCGCCCGGGCGAGGGTGCCGGAGGTCGCGGCGTCCTGGCCCCCGCCGCCGAGCACGAGGGCGGCGAAGTAGAGCACGGTGAGCGGGTTCAGCAGGGTGATCCCGAGCAGGGTGAGGAAGGCCCGGCCGGGGGCGGGAGGGGTCTGCTCGGGCGGCGCGGCGGCCCCGGCCCGGCGGCGCAGCGCGGTGTGGGCGGTGTGGGCGGCCAGGGCGAGCAGTACCAGGGCGGAGCCGATCCGCAGCGGTCCGGCGACCGGTTCGAGCAGGGGCGCGAGCCCGCCGCCGCCGGCCGCCGCGACCAGCGCGTACAGCCCGTCCGCGGCGGCCACGCCGAGGGCGGCGCAGGCGCCGGTGCGCAGCGAGGTCCGCGCGGTGAGCGCGACGACGTAGGCCCCGACGGCCCCCACCGGGACGGCGACGCCGTACCCGGCGAGCAGCCCCGCGACCAGCGCGGCCCTCACGCGCGTGCGGCGTCGGGCCTCCGGGGGCGGCCGGGCCGCTGCTGGACCGGGGCCGGGCGGGCGGCGGCGGTCACGGGCAGCGGGCGGGCGGGGGAGTCGGTCATGGGGGCGATCCTGGCGGCCCGCGCGCGGGGACGGCAAGTGGTTTTCGGGGCGGCGGGTAGCGTGGGCCCGTCCCGCTGGTGACCGTCCCGAGGAGGACCGATGCGCAGTCAGAACGACCCGGTGCGGGCCCTGTTGGCCGAGGCCTGGAGCTCCTGGGCGGAGCGCGGCGCGGCGCTGGACGCCGCGGACTGGGAGCGGCCGACCCGGCTGCCCGGGTGGACCGTCCGCGACCTGTACGCGCACGCGGCGCCGGTGCCGGAGATGTTCACCGGGCTGCGCGCAGCCGTCCTGGTGGGGCCGGCCGAGCTGGCCACGGGCGCCGCGGTCCTGCGTGCCTACAACCGGCCCGGCGGCCTGGCGCACACGGCCGCCGGAGAGATCGCCGAGACGGCGAGGCGGACCGCCGAGGAGGCCGGCCCGGCGGAGCTGATCGCGCGGTTCGGGGTCGAGGGCCCTGCGGGCCTGGCCGCGACGGGCGACCTGGCGCCGGGGACCGTGGTGGCGCACCCGTTGCTCGGCAGCGTGACGGTCGGCGCGCTGGGCGAGGTGGCACTGATGGAGGCGACGGTCCATCTGCTCGACCTGATCGCGGCCGTCGGCGGCCCGCCGCCCGCCGACGGGGCGCTGCGGGCGACCAGCGCCCTGTTGGCGGAAGTCGCCGACCCGGTGGCCTTCATCGAGGCGGCGACCGGGCGCGGCGCGGCGACGGTGCTCCCGGTCATCCGCTGAGCCGGCCGCAGGCCGAGCCGGTCGTCCGGCCGCCGCGGCCTCGCCCCGGCGGGGTCGGTACGTGCTGGTCAGCAGTATGATCAGCGGTCGGTGTGGTGGCCGGTGTCGGCCCGATCGGGGGGAGTTTCAGTGGACCACGTCCTCAGCATGTGGTGGGTGTTGCCGGTCGTCCTGTACGGCAGCGGATGGATCGTCAAGGACGCCAGGCAGGCGCTGAAGGTGCGGCACGAGCGGAAGATGGAGCTGCTCGCCGCCACCGAGCGGCAGCACGCGGCGCTGGAGGCGGCGAACCGCCCGCCCGAGCCGATCTGCGGCTGCACGCACCACCTGGCCAAGCACGACAAGCAGGGCCGGTGCCACGAGGAGGTCGAGGCCCCGACGGCCTGGGACGCCGACCGCCGCCCGCTGCAGTACGAGGCGCGGCCGTGCAACTGCCAGCAGTACATCGGTCCGGAGCCGCTCGGCACGGTCTTCGCCCAGGAGCTGGTCGACCCGCGCTGATGCCCGCGCTGATGCCCGTGCGGGTGTCGGCGCGGGTGTCGGCGCGGGCCCGGCGGGGTGCCGCTTTAGTGTCATGACCTTTTCAAAGGTGCGGGTTTGCTGTCACGCTGCTGCTTCCGGCCCGCTCCCCACGAGAGGTTCCGATGAGAAGAATCCTGCATGCCCTGACCGGTGCCGCCCTGTTCGCGGCAGCCGGCCTCACGGCGCTCGCCACCCCCAATGTGGCGAGCGCCGCGGACTGCACACCCGCCCAGGTCGTCTCCAACGGCGGTTTCGAGTCCGGAAGTTCGCCCTGGACGGCGCCGAGCGGTGCGATCACCGCCGACAGCGGCCAGAGCGCGCACTCCGGCAGCTCCTACGCCTGGCTCGACGGCTACGGCTCGACCCACACCGACGCGCTCTCGCAGTCCCTCACCCTCCCCACCGGGTGCGGCACCGCGACGCTCGGGTTCTGGCTGCACGTCGACACCGCCGAGACGACCACCAGTACCCAGTACGACAAACTGACCGTCAAGCTGGGCTCCACCACCCTGGCCACCTACTCCAACCTGGACGCCCAGGCGGGGTACGTGCACAAGACCCTCGACGTCTCCGCCCTCGCCGGCCAGAGCGGAACGCTCTCCTTCACCGGCGTGGAGGACTCCAGCCTGCAGACCAGCTTCGTGCTGGACGACATCACCCTGGACGTCTCCGGCGGCGGCACCACCCCGCCCCAGCCCGGGGACCCGACCCGCACCCCGGCCGCGCCCGGGTACACCGTCAACCTCACCAGCGACGCCTCCGGCGGCAGTTGGACCGGGCACGAGAGCGTGACCTTCAGCAACGCCTCGCCGGGCCCGCTGAACGAGGTCTACCTGCGGCTGTGGGACAACTGGCACGGCAGCTGCCCCAGCACCCCGATCACGGTGACCAACGTGACCGGCGGCACGCCCTCCCCGCTCACGGTGAACTGCACCGCGCTCAAGGTCACCCTGCCGGCGCCGCTCGCCCAGGGGCAGAGCGGCACGGTCGGCTTCGACCTCGCCATCACCGTCCCCAGCGGCGCCGACCGCTTCGGCCACGACGGCGCGTACAACTTCCTCGGCAACGCGCTGCCCGTGCTGGCGATACGCGACGGGGCCGGCTGGCACCTCGACCCGTACACCAACAACGGCGAGTCCTTCTACTCGGTGGCGGCGGACTTCACCGTCACCCTGGACCACCCGAGCGGCCTGCTGGTGCCCGCGACCGGCACCTCGGTCGACACCCCCGGCGCGGCCGGCCGGACCGTCACCAAGGCGACCGCGAGCAAGGTGCGCGACTTCGCCTGGGGCGCCGGGCCGTTCACCAAGATCTCCGGCACCTCCGCGGCCGGGGTGAAGGTCAACGTCTACTCGGTGGCGGGGATCAGCAGCACGGACGCCAAGTCGATGCTCTCCACCGCGACCTCGGCCGTCGACGCCCACGCCCAGCGCTTCGGGGCCTACCCGTACGGCGAACTGGACGCGGTGATCGACAACAACTTCTGGTTCGGCGGCATGGAGTACCCGGGCTTCGTGCTCGACCTGGTCAGCACCACCGCGCTCACCCACGAGATCGCCCACCAGTGGTGGTACGGCATCGTGGGCGACGACGAGTACAACGCCCCCTGGCTGGACGAGGCCTTCACCGACTACGCCACCGACCTCGCCCTCGGCAAGACCGGCAACGGCTGCTGGAACAGCGTCTCCTGGGCCTCCTCGGCGGAGAAGATCACCGACTCCATGGCGTACTGGGACGCCAACTCCTCCCGCTACTCCACGGTCATCTACGGCTACGGCAAGTGCGCCCTGCACGACCTGCGGCGGACCATCGGCGACAGCGCGATGACCACGCTGCTGCGGAGCTACGCGCAGGCGCACTGGTACGGCGTCTCCACCACCGCGGAGTTCAAGGCCGCGGCCCAGGCCGCCACCACGGTGGACCTGACCTCCTTCTGGACCCAGCACCGGATCGAGGGCTGAGAAGCGAGCAGACCGCGTTCACCCCGCCGCCCCCGGCCTCCGGCCGGGGGCGGCACCGTTCGGCCCGTCCTGACCTCGGGATCTGTGGTGCGCGCTGCTTGCGCGCGCGTGGGCGCGAACGTTAAAGATGGGGTGTGCTCAGACGCAGGCGCCCGTCCTCGTCGCCCCTCGATCCCGGAGCGCCGGGGCTACGGGAGGCCGGTGGGCTGCGCTCGCTGCTGACCATGCGCAGCCTGGCCGGCCGGGTCCTGGCGGTGGAGTTGGTGATCGTGCTGCTCCTGGTGGCGACCGCCGTCATCGCGATGGTGCTCCAGGCCCGCTCCAGCACCGTCGGCAGCGCCCGGCAGGTGACCCGCGGGGTCGCCGAGTCCTTCGCCCACGCGCCGGGCCTGGTCCAGGCGATCGACGGCCCCGACCCCTCGGCCGTCCTGCAGCCGCAGGCCGAGGCGGTGCGCCGGGCGACCGGCGTGGACTCGATCGTCGTCTTCAACACCTCCTTCGTCCAACTGACCTCTCCGTACCCGGACTACGTCGGCAAGCCCTACTCGCCGCCGCCGTCGGTCGCGCGGGACGTCCTCCCCAAGCTGCTCGCCGGGCAGACCGTCACCTTCGACCTCGACCAGCCCGACTACCGCTCGATCGCCACCGCCGTGCCGGTCTTCGGCCCGGACGGCAGGCCGGAGGCCGTGGTGGCGGTCAACATCACCGTCGGCAGGGTCAACTCGGTGGTCGGTGCCAGCCTGCCGGTGCTGCTCGGCGGGGCCGCGGCCGCCGTGGCGCTGTCCGCGGTCGCCACCGTGCTGGCCTCGCGCCGGCTGCTGCGCCAGACCCGCGGGCTGGGCCCGACCGAGCTGGCCCGGATGTACGAGCACCACGACGCCGTGCTGCACGCCGTGCGGGAAGGGGTTCTGATCATCAGCGGGGACGGCCGGCTGCTGCTGGCCAACGACGAGGCGCGCCGACTGCTCGACCTCCCGCCCGACGCCGAACACCAGCCGGTCGCCGAGCTGGGGCTCGACCCGGAGACCGTCGCGCTGCTCGCCTCCGCCGAGGAGGTCACCGACGGGGTCCACCAGGCCGGCGACCGCTCGCTGGCGGTCAACAAGCGCCCGACCGCCCCGTACGGCGGACAGCCCGGCAGCGTGGTGACGCTGCGGGACTCCACCGAACTGCACCAGCTCACCGACCGGGTGGCCGCCGCCGGGCAGCGGCAGCGGCTGCTCTACGAAGCGGGCATGCGGATCGGCCGGACCCTGGACATGACCCGCACCTCGGAGGAGCTCGCCGAGGTGGCCGTCGGACGGTTCGCCGACACCGTCGCGGTCGACCTCCTGGAGGCCGTCACCCGCGGCGAGGAACCGGCCGGCGCCGAACCGGAGCTGCGGCGCGCCGCCCTGCGCGGCGTGCCCGACGGCGCACCGGCGGGCGGGAGCGTCACCCTCGCGGAGGGCAGCGCGCAGGCGCGCTGCCTGGAGAGCGGCCGCGCCGTCCTGGACTCCGCCGGCGAGCCCTCGGTGATCGCCGTGCCGCTGCTGGTGCGCGCCGACGCCCTGGGCCTGGCGGAGTTCCGCCGCACCGCCGACAGCCCGCCCTTCGTCCCCGACGACCTGCTGCTCGCCGAGGAGCTGGCGGCCCGGGCCGCCGTCTCCATCGACAACGCCCGCCGCTACACCCGCGAGCACGGCACGGCGGTGGCCCTGCAGCACAGCCTGCTGCCGCGCCACCTGCCCCCGCGCACCGCCCTCGACCTGGCCTACCGCTACCTGCCGGCCCACGCCGGCGTCGGCGGCGACTGGTTCGACGTGATCGCCCTGCCGGGCCTGCGGACCGCCCTGGTGGTCGGCGACGTGGTCGGTCACGGCATCGCCGCGGCGGTGGCCATGGGCCGGTTGCGCACCGCGATCCGGAACTTCTCGGCCCTCGACCTCCCCCCGGACGAGGTGCTGGGCCGCCTCGACGAGCTGGTCTCCCAGCTGGACGAGGAGGCCGGCGCCACCGCGATCACCGGCTCCACCTGCCTGTACGCGGTCTACGATCCGACGTCCGGGATCTGCACCCTCGCCCGGGCCGGGCACCTCGGGCCCGCCCTGGTCGGCCCCGACGGCACGGTGGAGTACCCGGAGGTCCCGGCCTCCCCGCCGCTCGGCGTCGGCGGCCACCCCTTCGAGACCGTCGAGCTGCCCATCGCGGAGGGCTCCCGGCTGGTGCTCTTCACGGACGGCCTGATCGCGGACCGCGGCCACGACCTCGACCAGGGCCTGGAGCGGCTGCGATCCGCCCTGACCGGCGGCGCGGACCGCTCCCCGGACGAGCTCTGCGAAACCGTGACCCGGGCGGTGCTGGCGCCGCACCCGGCGGACGACGTCGCCCTGCTGGTCGCCGGCACCGCCCGGCTCGCACCGGACCAGGTGGCCGAGTGGGACGTCCCGATCGACCCGGCGGCGGTCTCGCGGGTCCGCTCGGCCTGCGTCGAGCAGCTCGACGCCTGGGGGCTGGAGGAGATCGCCTTCGGTGCCGAGCTGATCCTCAGCGAGCTGATCACCAACGCCATCCGCTACGGCGCGCCGCCCGTCCGGGTCCGGCTGCTGCGGGACGGCACGGAGTTGGTCTGCGAGGTCTCCGACGGCAGCAGCACCGCCCCCCACCTGCGCTGGGCCGCCACCACCGATGAGGGCGGCCGGGGCATCTTCCTGGTCGCCCAGCTGGCCCACCGCTGGGGCACCCGCTACGAGGCGGGCGGCAAGGTCATCTGGTCCGAGCAGACCCTCCCGTGACGGGTCCCCGGCGGGGCCGGGCGGCTTCGGTGGGGTTCAGCAGGTCGTGCCGGTGGGGACCGGGCGGAGGTCGGTGAGGTAGGCGTCCACGGCGTCGGCGACGCAGGCGTTGCTGCGCCCGTAGGCGGTGTGACCCGGGCCGCGGTAGGTCAGGAGCATGCCGGCGGGGAACTGGCGGGCGAGGCCCTGGGCGTCGGCGTAGGGCGTGGCGGGGTCGCCGGTGGTGCCGACGACGAGGACGGGGGGAGCGCCCTTGGCGTCGACGGTGTGGGGTGCGCGGGCCGTGGCGGGCCACGTGCGGCACACCAGTTCGTCGATCAGGCCGGAGGGCCCGAAGACGCCGGCTTCCCGGTAGGCCTTGTCGAGGGCCTCCCAGTAGGCCTGCGGGTCGCTCGGGTGGGTCACTTCGAGGCAGTTGACGGCGGTGAAGGCGTCGTCGGAGTCGTCGTGCTCGGGGCCGGTCGGCCGGGAGCCGCGTAGCGGGGGCTTCCAGGTGCCGGTGCCGTTGCCGGTGTCTCCGCCCTTGCCCGCGCCTGCCGAGGCGCCCGGGCCCGCGGGCTCGCCCTGGCCCCCGTCGGCGAGCGCCGCGAGCTTGCCGGCGTCGCCGCCGTGGGCGGCCTTCAAGGCCTCGGACAGGTCCGCCCACTGGTCCTCGGGGGTGTACATCGACAGGGTGATCACGCTGTGCAGGGTGCGCAGGTCGACGCGGTCGGCCGTGCCGGTGACGGGCAGCGGGCGCCGGGCGGCCCGCTCGTAGAGGTCGTCGATGAGCCGGCGGATCGCGTCGGGCGTCGCGGCCGGGCAGGTGTCCTTGGCGATCTCGGCGCAGCGCCGGGCGTACTCGTCCACGGCGGCGCGGAAGGCCGCCGACTGCTCCACGGAGCGCTGGTACCAGTCCTTGGACGGGTCGACGGCGCCGTCGAGGACCAGGGCCCGCACGCGCTGCGGGAAGAGCTCCGCGTAGGCGGTGCCCAGGCTGGTCCCGTAGGAGAAGCCGAGGAAGGTGAGCTTCTCGTCGCCGAGCACGGCCCGCAGGACGTCCATGTCACGGGCGGCGTCCGAGGTCCCGACGTGCGGCAGGACGGCGCCGCTGCGGGCCTGGCAGGCCCGGGCGGTGCGGTCGGCGTCGGCGAGCGCCGCCTTGCGCTCCTCGTCGGTCCGGGGGTAGAGCCCGCCGGTGTCCTCGCGGCCTTCGCCGTCGGCCCTGCCGCCGGTGTCCGGGGTGGTGCCGCCCTCGGTGCAGTCGATGGCCGGGGTGCTTCCGGCGACTCCGCGCGGGTCGAAGCCCACGATGTCGAACCGGGCGCGGACGGGTGTGCCGAAGGAGTCCGCCGCGCCGCCCTCCAGCATGGCCACCCCGGAGGCGCCCGGGCCGCCCGGATTGATCAGGAGGGATCCGATCCGCGTGCCGGGGTCCTTGGCGCGGGCCCGGGCGAGGGGGAGGGTGAAGGTCCTGCCGTCGTCGGGGTGGGCGTAGTCCATCGGCACGGTCAGGGAGGCGCATTCCCGGTCGCCGCAGGCGCTCCAGGCCGGCTTCTGCCCGTAGAAGGCGCCGAGCGCGCGGGGTACGGAGTCGTGGCTCCCGTGCGGGGCGGCTCCGGCCGGTCCGTCGGGACCGCATCCGGCGAGGGCGACGGCGCCCAGGACGGCCAGGGACAGCACGAGCGCGGTGCGGTTCCGGGGCGTGGTGAAGGTCATGAGGGTGACTCCCGGGGTGGGGTTTGGCGCCAGCCTGCCCGGGGGTGCCTGAAGATTCGGTGAGGAGGCCCAGGGGGCACCCGTCCCGGCGACGGGGCCCACCGGGTGGCGGGTCGGTCAGCCCAGGGCGATGGGGTCACCGGGCGGGCCCGGTGTTCCAGAGCGCGGTGGGCCGGGCGCAGAATGATCCCGTTGTCCTGATCAGGGTGTCGGAATCGTGGTGTCGGAGGCGTGGTGTTTCGCCGCTGGTGGTTCGTCAGGCTGCTGTCCGTCCCGCCGGAGCAGGCCGGGCGCCGTCCCGGGAGGGGACGGGCCGAGCGGCAGCGGGCCGAGCGGGAGCGGCGGGAGCTGGTGCTGGGCGAGTGGGAGGTGCTGCGCGAGCGGCTCGCCCGGATCGCCGCGCAGCGGGTGACCGCCGCCGGCGAGCTCTTCCGGGCCGCCGAACTGCGGCTCCCCGCCGAGGAGTCCACCGGAGCGGCGCAGTCCGCCGCCCGCGCCGCGTACCTGTGGGCGCTGGAAACCTTCGAGGCCGCCGGGCGGCTGCTGGAGCAGGCCGAGGACCCGCACACCGACCTCCCCGACCTCGCGGCCGCCGTCGTGCTGGCCGAACAGGCCGTCGAGCGGCTCGCCGCCGCGCACGCCCTGCTGGCCGGCCGGCGCGCCGGGCCGCCGGCCGTCCGCTGCTTCTACAACCCGCTGCACGGCCCGGCCGTCCCCGCCGCCGCGCCCGACCGGCCCGGGAGGAAGCAGCGCCAGCGCCCCACCCACGGCGCCCGGGAGGCCGCCGCGGACCGCCGTCCGGCCTGCCGCTCCTGCCGCAGGGCCATCCTGGCGGGCCAGGACCCGGACGTGCTGCCCGCGCTGCTCCCGGCCGGGGCCGCCGACCGAGGCGGCGGCCCGCTCCTGGTGCCGTACTACGCGGTGCCGCAGCAGTGGTCCGCCTGGGCAGCCACCGCCTGTGGCGCCTACGATCCCGACACGCCCGCGCTCGTGCTGCGCGGCGACCACCACCGGCGCCCGCCGCGCTGACGCCGTGGCGCGGCCGCCCCGAGGCCGTGCTGACGTTGCACCGACGCCGCCCGGGGGAGGGGGGATCCCCGGGCGGTGCGACCCCCGGCAGGGCGGGGCGGGCGTGCCCACGGGACCGGGGCCTGCCCCCGTCATGGCCGGCGCGCCTCGGAGACTTCGAGGGACGGGGTGCCGACGTGGAGGTGGCCGGCCCTAAAGCTTGTTGCAGAAGGGCGGAGACAGGGCATTTCTGCTGTATGGGTGGGGTGCTGCGGGCTGAGCCGGTGTGGGTGGAGACGTTCAC